>CABVDR010000046.1 GCA_902497145.1 uncultured Oscillospiraceae bacterium | reverse complement strand
CGCCGCCGAACTGCATGTTGCAGCCGTAGTGCTGGAAGAGGTAGTAGAAGTCGTAGGACTGCATGATCATGTAGTTGAACTCCAGGAAGCTCAGGCCCTTCTCCATGCGCTGCTTGTAGCACTCAGCCCGAAGCATGTTGTTGACGGAGAAGCAGGCGCCCACGTCCCGGAGGACCTCAATGTAGTTGAGCTTCATAAGCCACTCGGCGTTGTTGAGCATCATGGCCTTGCCCTCACCGAACTCAATGAAGCGCTCCATCTGCTTTTTGAAGCAGTCGCAGTTGTGCTGGATGGTCTCCACGGTCATCATGGAGCGCATGTCGGTGCGGCCGGAGGGGTCGCCGATCATGCCGGTGCCGCCGCCAATGAGGGCGATGGGCCGGTTGCCCGCCATCTGCAGGCGCTTCATCAGGCACAGGGCCATGAAGTGACCCACGTGGAGGGAGTCAGCGGTGGGGTCAAAGCCGATATAGAAGACAGCCTTGCCCTCGTTGATCATCTTGGAGATCTCTTCCTCGTTGGTGACCTGGGCGATGAGGCCGCGGGCCTTCAGTTCTTCATAGCAAGTCATATTCCTTTACTCCTTTATCAAACATGTTAATTTACGTGTATTTCCTCTGGTTTTTGCTGTTTTGCCCGGCAGACGTTGTAGACGATAACGCCGCCGATGACAATGGCCGCCCCGACAAGGGCCATGGGCCCCATTTTTTCCCCATAGAATACCGCCACCAGGATGGGGTTGAGCACCGGCTCGATGCCGGAAACCAGGCTAGCCGTGACAGGGGGCGTGGTTTTGAGACCGTGGGTCAGCAGGATATAGGCTACTGCCACCTGGAACACGCCCAACACCACAAGGCTTGTGATGGCAGTAGGTGAAAAGTCCGTTTCCTTTACTAAAAACGGCAGCCCGGTGATGGCCGAGAGCACATCTCCCCAAAAAACGGAGGAGATGGCGTCGCTGTCTGGCAGGTCGTTGAGGAGAAATACTCCGGCGTAAGCCAGACCAGACAGCAGGGCCAGGGCGTTGCCCAGCCCCCCTCCCATCTCCAGGCTGTCCAGGAAGAAGAACACCACGCCGCCAAAGACCACCACGCAGGTGATGACATCCAGCTTGCTGGGGCGGCGGTGAAAGAACAGCAGGGTGATGAGCAGGACAAAAATAGGGGCGGTAAACTGGAGCACAATGGTGTTGGCCGCGGTGGTCAGCTTGTTGGCAATGGAAAACAGGGCGTTACAGCCAAAGACTGAAACGGCTCCCAGGGCCACCCAGCGGTTGAGACGCAGGGGGTGCTTGACCAGGATAAGATAGGCCCCAATCACCACCAGGGCGATGGCAGTGCGGCCGCCGTTGATGGCCATGCCGCCCCATGGAATGAGTTTGATGCACAGTCCGCCGATGCTATACAGCAGGGCGGCGGCAAACACACATAGGGTACCCCTTTGGCTCTTAGTCATATCATGCCCCCTTTCCATGCAAAAAGCCCTCTGTCCGAAAATCGGACAGAGGGCATCAGGATGCGGTACCACCTCTGGTTCGTCCCTGCCTCGCAGCAGAGACCTCATGGAGTGCGTGACTCCCTTCGCAATAACGGGCGAAACCCGGCCTGTCCCCTACCCACGCGGGAAATGCGCTTCGGGCGGCTGCTCCAAGGGGTAAGTTCACAGGGCGCCCTCTCCCCCTCTCACCGTCCGGGGGCTCTCTGCACAGGGTGATGCCTTGCTAAGGTTCCTTTTCGTCGCAGTACACAAACTCTATCACAGTTTTTTCCCTTTGTCAACCACTGGAAGACGGGGTTTTCTCTTGTCCCGCCTGCCTCTGTCTGGTATACTGAACTTGAAAAATGAAATTGGAAAGGAAGGAACCGCTATGAAGATGCGACTTCTACTCCCCGCGCTGCTCACCGCCGCCTGCCTGCTGTGCGCCTGTGCTCCCGCGGAGCCGGCCCCTTCCTCTGCCGGCTCGGGCAGCTCCTCCCCGCCGCAGGCCAGTACCTCCCAGCCCCAAAACGATACCTCCCAGGAGAAAACCACCTATACAGAAACAGATGTACAGGCAGCCTTTGCCCGCTCTGACGCAGCCGAAAACGCCACCCTTCTGAGCTGCGTGGTGGCAGAGGATCAGGCCCATAACCTGATGGGGGTGGTACAGTACCTCAATTCTGACGAGCCTGAGACATGCTGGCTGGGCTTTGTGTCCACCGATGGGATCGTGCACTCCGCAGGGCCGCAAGCACAGCCCGCAGATGACGACAGCCTGACCTATCTGGGAAACGGCGTCATATCTATGAATATCATTCAGGAGGAGACCGGCGAGCCGTATCAGTATAAGCTCTCTTTTAGTAAAAACGGCACCGAGATCGCCTATCGGGCCTGGGAGAGTCTCAGCCAAGCCCCTGACCCCTTTATTTAAACAAAGGGAGCGGCCATCCAGGCCGCTCCCTTTTCTGTTTTCTCAGAGGCGAAACGCAGTTTCGCACAACGCTTTTTTGCCTACTTTTTTCTCGAAAAAAGTAGGTTACAGTCTGGCGACCCCGGTCTTCCGTGCGGCCTCGGCCACGGCCTTGGCCACCGCGGGAACTACCCGCTTGTCAAAAGCGGCAGGGATGATGTTGTCCTCATTGAGTTCGTCATCGGGAATAATCCCGGCCAGCGCCATAGCGGCGGCCATCTTCATCTCCTCGTTGATGTCGCTGGCCCGCACGTCCAGAGCGCCCCGGAAGATACCAGGGAAGGCCAGAACGTTGTTGATCTGGTTGGGGTAGTCGCTGCGGCCGGTGGAGACCACCTTGGCGCCGCCAGCCTTGGCGTCGTCGGGGAAGATCTCGGGGGTGGGGTTGGCGCAGGCAAAGACGATGGCGTCCTTGTTCATGGTCTTGACCATCTCGGTGGTCACCAGGTTGGGGGCGGACACGCCAATAAATACGTCAGCCCCCACCAGCATGTCAGCCAGGGTGCCCTTGCGCTTTTCCAGATTGGTGCGCTTGGCAATCTCCTGCTGGGCCCAGTTCATGTCGGGGTTGCCCTCATACAGCGCTCCAAACTTATCGCACAGGGTGATGTCCTTGAATCCAGCCTCCAGCAGCAGCTTGGTGATGGAGATGGCGGCGGAACCGGCCCCGGAGAAGACCACCCGGACCTCCTCCTTCTTCTTCCCTACCACCTTCAGGGCATTGGTCAGTCCCGCCAGGGCGATGATGGCAGTGCCGTGCTGGTCATCGTGGAAGACGGGGATGTCGCACATCTCCTTCAGGCGGCGCTCGATTTCAAAGCACCGGGGGGCGGCAATATCCTCCAGGTTGATGCCGCCGAAGGAGCCGGAAATGTTGTAGACCGTCTGGACAAACTCGTCCACGTCCTTGGTCTTGACACACAGGGGGAAGGCGTCCACATCGGCAAAGCGCTTGAAGAGCACGCACTTGCCCTCCATCACGGGCATACCGGCCTCGGGGCCGATGTCGCCCAGGCCCAGAACGGCGCTGCCGTCGGTGATGACGGCGCACAGATTGTGGCGGCGGGTCAGCTCATAGCTCTTTTCGATGTCCTTCTGGATCTCCAGGCAGGGCTGGGCCACGCCGGGGGTGTAGGCCAGAGACAGCTCCTCCTTGTTTCCCGCAGGCACAGTGGCCACCACTTCAATTTTACCCTTCCACTCCCCGTGCAGACGCAGGGACTCCTTCGCATAATCCATAAACAGTTCCTCTCTTTCTATGTAAGTCAACAAAAGATTTGTTTTGTTTCCTTGTCCTCCATCCGGGACACAATATAGGCTCATTATACCACCCCTGTGCCCTCACCCGCAATAGGAAAGCGCCTCCCCGAACCGGGAGGCGCTTTTCCTCATAAAATAATGCAGATGAGTCCGCCGGACCCCTCGTTGATGATGCGCTGGAGGGTCTCCCGCAGCTTCTCTCGGGCGTCCTCGGGCATACGCTTGACCTTGGCGTTCAGGTCCTCCCCCACCAACTCGTGGAAGGACTTTCCAAAAATGTTGGACTGCCAGATCTTGGCCGTGTCCCCCTCGAACTCCTGGAGCAGGTAGTGGATCATCTCCTCGCTCTGCTTCTCGCTGCCTACGATGGGCGAGACCTCGGTCTCGATGTCCGCCCGGATCATGTGGATCGACGGGGCGCTTGCTTTCAGACGCACGCCGTAGCGTCCCCCCTGCCGCACAATTTCCGGCTCCTCCAACACCAGGGAGTCGATGGAGGGCACCACGATGCCGTAGCCAGTCTCCTCCACCTCTTTTAGGGCGTCGGCCACCTTGTCGTAGGATGCCTTCACCTGGGCCAGCTGGGTGAGCAGAGCCATCAGGTCCCCGTCGTTGGCGATCTGGAAGCCGGATTGCTGGGAGATGGTATCGTAGAACAAAGAGCGGGGCAGCTCCAGGCTGGCACAGGCCAGGCCGGTGCCCAGATCGATGGAGGTCACCCGGGCCTGGCTGACCTGTTCGCACTCCCGCATGGACTCCACCGCCTGCTCCACATCCCGGATGCGGCCCAGCTGCCCCGCCCCTTGGCGGATGGCCTCGTAGAGGGCGGCCTTGATGGGGTGCTCCTGGGGAAGGGCGTCCACCCAGGGCGGGAGAAACAGGTCCATCTCCTTGAGGGGGAACTCGTAGAGCACCTGCTTAAGCAGGGCGCTCACATCCCCCTCCTCCATCTCCAGGCAGTTGGCGGCCACGCAGGTGACCTGGTGGCGCTGGGCGATCTCGTCCCGAATGGCCCGAGCCCGCTCCGAGTTGGGATGGGCAGAGTTGAGAAGCACCAGGAAGGGCTTGCCCAGCTCCTTCAGCTCCCGGATCACCCGCTCTTCCGCCTCCAGGTAGTCCTCCCGGGGAATTTCCGTGATAGTGCCATCGGTGGTGACCACGATGCCGATGGTGGAGTGCTCGGCAATCACCTTCCGGGTGCCCACCTCGGCGGCCTCGGACATGGGGATCTCGTGGTCGAACCAGGGGGTGGTGACCATGCGCTCGGTCTCCCCCTCCAGCTGCCCCACCGCCCCGGGCACCATGTAGCCCACGCAGTCGATAAGCCGCACCTGGAAGGCCGCCGATCCGTCCATAGACACGGTCACCGCCTCCTCAGGGACAAACTTGGGCTCCGCCGTCATAATGGTGCGGCCCGACCCGCTCTGGGGCAGCTCATCCCGGGCCCGCTCCCGGCGGTAGACGTTTTCGATGTTGGGGATGACCAGGCTCTCCATCACCCGCTTGATAAAGGTGGACTTGCCGGTGCGCACCGGCCCCACCACCCCGATGTAGATATCGCCGTCCGTTCGGTGGGCGATATCCTCGTAGATCTTGCGCTCTTCCACTGCCATTCCTCCCTTTTGGCTTGCCTTGGTATTTCGTTACCACTGTATGAGGATAAGCTATGAAATAGAACCTTCCCCTCCCTCAGACAGAAAAACGCGCCCCAACTGCGGGGCGCGTTGGTTATTTATAAGGAGGACGGGATGAGGAGCATTTTTCCCGTGGGCAGACTGCCCTCCTCCAGCTGGTTGGCCTGGAGGATCTGGTTCTGGGTGGTGGCGTAGGCCTTGGCGATGTCCCACAGGGTCTCCCCGGGAGCGGCCAGACGCAGCACCACCGAGGGCTGCTGTCCCTCCTGCTTCCCTCTCGGCTCCCCCAGGGCGGCGGAGCTCACCGCCAGGGCACGCTGGGGCTGGAGCAGCTGGAACTGGAACTCGGCAGTGAAGCGCACCTCCAGTCCTCCCGCCGCCGGGGTGGCAAATACCTCGCCCGGGCACAGCAGATGGCAGCGGCACACCCCTTCGGCGGGGGCCTCCAGGCGGCAGCTGAGGGGCAGGGTGCGCTGGAAGGCCTGCACCGTCTCCTCCTCGTCCAGGTAGAGTACCGTCACCAGGGCGGCGCCGGTAAGGACGATTTCATTGCCCTCTCGGCTCTGGGTGACCTCCCCCAGGTTGACCCAGCTGTCCACGACACTCCGGGGCAGGGCGCCGGTCTCCAGCAGCTCCCGCACATTTTGCGCCCGGCTGGACTGGTCCACCAGCTTCCACAGGGTCTGCTCCTCCCGGTTCACCTGGGTCTCCCAGGCGGTGCTGTATAAATCCTGCAAAAGCTGCACCGGCCGGTGACACCACACCTGGGCCTGGGCCAGCACATCCAGGGTGAGCTCCACGCTGCGGCCGTCCTCTCCGCTGGGCAGGCAGCTGACCTGGGTGAGCTCCAGATCCATCTGGCACTCGCCCCCCTCGCCCATGCCCGGCACCTCCATCACCTGGGAGAAGGGCATGGACTCCCGGTAGGGCGTCAGCGCGCCTCCCGCCTCCTGCACCAGCAACTGGAGCTCCACGGAGCCCTTGAAAATGAGCTTGCTGCCGATGAGCTTACACTCCCCGCACACCGGCTGGGCCTGGCAGGAGAGCACCTCCATGCCCTCCCCCTGTCCGCCATTGAGGCGAATCTGATCGGTAAAGGTAAAGGGCTTTTCC
Source organism: uncultured Oscillospiraceae bacterium (assembly GCA_902497145.1). GTDB lineage: Bacteria > Bacillota > Clostridia > Oscillospirales > Oscillospiraceae > Lawsonibacter. The sequence goes on along the minus strand of CABVDR010000046.1, from coordinate 14,551 downwards.
TGCACGGCGCACAGCTGGTAGGTCTCCGCCTGGGTAATCATCTGCTCCACCTTGTGCTCCTCCGGCTCCAGCACCGCCTGGCAGCACATGTGCTCGGTGGGCTGGAAGGCGGTAATCTCCGAGGCCAGATCCACCCGCAGCAGCACCTTTCTGGGGTTGAGCGCCCGTGCCTCCGCACTCCGCACCCGGGCACAGGCGGACACCAGCCCCTGGGGGGTGAGCCCTGGGGCCTCCATCTGGCTGGTAAAGGGCAGAGCGGCCTCCAAGCGGCGCAGACCGCCCCCCTCCTCCGGCTGGTAGAGCACCACCGCCCGCACACTGCCGCTGGCCTCCGCCAGCCCCTCCCGGGCCTGCTTGCCGTTGAGGGTGGCCTGGGCGCACACGGCCACAATGCGCAGCATGTCCGGACAGGCGTCGGGGACGATGGTCTCCAGGGTCTCCTCCTGGCACACCGTTCCACTGGAAACCACCTCGTAGCAGTGGGTCACTTCCCGGTCAAATTCCAATTCCATACTGTCCTCTCCCTTTTCCTTGAGTGTCCCGCCGCGGCGGGCTTTCCGGCTTTGGGACACTATATGCGCCGGACAGGCCGATTATGTCCGCAAAACAACACTCCCCCCTTCAAACCCACAGGCTTGAAAGGGGGAGGTTCCTCACGGCTCCCGACGCAGGCCAAACAGCCGGCGCAGCAGACCCCGCAGACACTTCGGGGAGCGTACCACCACAATGCCCATGTATTTTGCCTCCCTCCTGACAGACTGTACTTTAGTATATGGCCCGTTTCCCCACTTTGACACAAAGAAAACGCCGTCCGGACACAAATCCGGACGGCATCTTCTTTAGGTTGTAGTTTTCCTCAAAAACTGCTCCACACAGCCCGGCAGATCCTGGGGGCTGTGGGCCAGCCAGTCTGCCCCGGAGAGCTCCTCCAAACTTCCATAGCCGTAGGTACAGCCGATGGCTGGCACCCCGCAGCGCCGGGCCATCTCCATGTCCTGGTCCCGGTCGCCAAGGACCAAAAAGTCCCCCGACCAGCGGCTTTGCAGGATGGGCAAGATCTCGTACTTGGGCCGGTAAGAAAATTCCTCCCCGCAATAGAGCCCGTCAAACCAGCGCTCCAGGCCGAAGCAGGCGGTGTGGGCCTGGAGATAGGAGACAGGGCAATTGCTCAGCAGCAGCATCCCCACCCCCCGGGCTTTCAGTTCATCCAGCACCTGGGGCACCCCGGGGTAGAGCCGGGCCTGCCCCTCCTCCGCCAGCTCCTGCATCCGCCGGCCGATTTGGGCGCTGCCAGCCTGCTTCTCCTCCCGGGACAAGTGGGGCTGAAACTGGTCCCACATGGCCTGGGGGGACAGTCCGATCCACTGCCGGATGGTCTCCCGGTCCCAGGTCTTGGGCTGCGCTAACCCCTTGGCCACCAGGGTAGCATAGGCCTCCTGCACCGCGGGGGCGTAGATGGCTAAGCTGTCGTGGAGGGTGCCGTCGTAGTCAAAGAGGAGGTAGACCATATCAGGCTTCCAGGGCGCGGATCAGGTTGACCATCTCAATGGCCCCCTGGGCGCACTCGGAGCCCTTGTTGCCCGCCTTGGTACCGGCGCGCTCGATGGCCTGCTCGATGGTGTCGGTGGTGAGCACCCCAAACATGACGGGGATGTCGCTCTCCAGGGCCACGGAGGCGATACCCTTGGACACCTCGTTGCACACGTAGTCGTAGTGGCTGGTGCTGCCCCGGATGACGGCACCCAAGGCAATGACCGCGTCGTACTTGCCGCTCTTGGCCATCTTGGAGGTGATGAGGGGAATCTCAAAGGCCCCGGGCACCCAGGCCACGCTGATGTCGTCGGGCTTCACCCCGTGGCGCAGCAGGCCGTCCTCACAGCCGCTGAGCAGTTTGGAGACGATAAACTCATTGAACCGGGCGCACACAATGCCCACCTTGATGTCTTGGGATACCAGATTGCCTTCAAAAATTTTCATCGTAACTTCCTCCTATTATTAAGTAATCAAATTAGTAATTGACCAGATGGCCCATACGGTGCTGCTTGGTGCGCAGATAGAAGATGTCGTCCTTGGTGGCCTCCATCTGGATGGGCACCCGCTGGGTGATTTCCAGGCCGAAGTCGGAGAGCTGATAGACCTTGTCCGGGTTGTTGGTAAGCAGACGCATGGTCTTGATGCCCAGATCCCGCAGGATCTGCGCCCCGGTCCAGTACTCCCGCAGGTCGGGGGCGAAGCCCAGCTTCACATTGGCGTCCACCGTATCAAAGCCCTGCTCCTGGAGCTCATAGGCCTTGAGCTTGTTGATGAGGCCGATGCCCCGGCCCTCCTGGCGCATGTAGAGCAGCACGCCCCGGCCCTCTTCCTCGATCTGCCGCATGGCGGCGGCAAGCTGCTGGCCGCAGTCGCACCGCCGGGAGCCGAACACGTCCCCGGTGAGGCACTCGGAGTGGACCCGGCACAGGATGTCCTTGCCGTCCCCGATCTCCCCCTTCACCAGGGCCACGTGGTGCTCCCCGGTGAGGTCGCTCACATAGCCGTAGATCTGGAAGTCCCCGTAACGGGTGGGCAGCTTGGCGGAGGCCTCCCGCACCACATGCTTGTCGTGGCGGCGGCAGTAGTCCTGGAGATCCTTGATGGTGGTGACTTTGATTCCCCACTCCCGGGCCTTCTCCAGCAGCTCGGTGGTGCGCATCATGGTGCCGTCGTCCCGCATGATCTCACAGCACAGGCCGCAGGGGGTCAGCCCCGCCAGGCGGCACAGGTCCACCGTGGCCTCGGTGTGGCCGTTGCGGGTGAGCACGCCGCCCCGCCGGGCCACCAGAGGGAACACATGGCCGGGACGGCGCAGGTCCTCGGGCCGGGTGGAGGGATCCACGCACTTGCGGCAGGTGTAGCCCCGCTCCTGGGCTGAAATACCGGTGGTGGTGTCCACGTGGTCAATGGAGACGGTAAAGGCGGTGCAGTGGTTGTCGGTGTTCACCTTCACCATCTGCTCCAGCCCCAGCCGGGCGGCAACCTCCTCGCTCATGGGGGTGCAGATGAGCCCCTTGGCGTGGACGGCCATAAAATTCACATTCTCCGTGGTGGCAAACTGGGCTGCGCAGATGAGGTCCCCCTCGTTCTCCCGGTCGGGGTCGTCAATGGTGATGATGAGGTGACCTGCCCGCAGCTCCTCCAGAGCCTCTTCCACGGTACAATAGGGATGTTCCATAACTAAAATCCTCCTTGTGTGTGCTTAAAATCCGTGCTGTGCTAAAAATTCCAACGTGAGAGAGCTCTTGGCCGCCGGTTGGGGCTGAGGCCGCAGCAGCTTCTCCACGTATTTCCCGATCACGTCATTTTCCAGGTTCACCGTGTCGCCGGGCCGCTTCTCCCCTAGCGTGGTGACGGCCACCGTGTGGGGGATGGCGGAGATGGAAAACCAGTTCTCCCCCACCGCCGCCACCGTCAGGCTGATGCCGTCGATGGCGATGGAGCCCTTCTCCACGATGTAGCGCAGCAGCTCCGGGGCGGCGGAGATGGTGTACCACACCGCGTTGTCGTCCTGCCGCAGGGCGGTGATGGTGCCGGTGCCGTCGATGTGTCCGGCAACGATGTGCCCGCCGAAGCGGCCGTTTGCCGCCATGGCCCGCTCCAGGTTTACGTGGCTTCCCGCCGTCAGGCTGCCCAGAGAGGAGCGGTTCAGGGTCTCGTGCATCACGTCGGCGGTGAAGCCGCCGCTGTCCACCGTGGTGGCGGTGAGACACACCCCGTTGACCGCTACGCTGTCCCCCACCTTCAGGTCGGACAGTATCTCCTTTGCCGCGATGGACAGTACCGACGAGTGGGCCCCCCGGCGCACGGAGCGGATGCTGCCCAACTCCTCAACGATCCCGGTAAACATGGTTTTCTACCTCGCTCTCCAGCAAAAAGTCGTCCCCCAGGGGGGTGACGGTGGTATTTTTCAGCCGCACCGCCTGGTCGGGGGTGTCCACTCCCAGCCCCTCTACCGGGGACTTGGCCGCCCCACCGCCGAACAGTTTCGGGGCAATGTAGGCCTGTACCTTCTGGACCAGCCCCTGCTCCAGAGCCGACCAGTTCAGGGTGCCGCCCCCCTCCAGCAGGACGCTGTCGATGTTCTCCGCTCCCAGCCGGTCCATAAGGGCGGTGAGGTCCACATGGCCCTCCCGCTCTGGCAGCACCCACACCCGGCACCCGGCGGCCTCATAGGGGGCATGGCGCTCTTGGTCGGTGCAGGCGGTGGCCAGGATGGTGGGCACCTCGCGGGCAGTGCGGACGATCTGGCTTGTCAGCGGCGTGCGTAACTGGGTGTCGCAGATGATTCGGATGGGGTTCCGGCCCCCCTCTATGCGGCAGGTGAGCAGCGGGTCGTCGGCCAACACGGTCCCCACTCCAGCCAAAATGGCCCGGCAGCGGTGCCGGTCCTCATGGACCCGCTTTCGGGCCGTCTCCCCGGTGATCCACTGAGACGCTCCGGTGCGAGTGGCGATCTTTCCGTCCATGGTCATGGCGTATTTCAGCACCACATAGGGACGGCGGGTGGTGATGAAGTGGAAGAACACCTGGTTTAGGGCGTCACAGGCCTTCTTACACACCCCGGTCTCCACCTGGATGCCGTGCTCCCGCAGAAGTTCTAACCCCTTGCCCGCCACCAGGGGGTTGGGGTCGTCGGAGCCTACCACCACGCGGGTGATTCCAGCGTCCAGAATGGCCTGGGTGCAGGGGGGCTGGCGGCCCTGGTGGCAGCAGGGCTCCAGGGTCACATAGAGGGTCGCTCCGGCGGGAGAGGCGGTGCAGTTTTTCAGTGCCTCCCGCTCCGCGTGGAGCTCTCCGTACCGTGTGTGCCACCCCTGACCGATGATCTCCCCGTCCTTCACCAGGACGGCCCCTACCATGGGGTTGGGGGAGGTCCAGCCCATCCCCCGCCTGGCCAGCTCCAGGGCCAGGCCCATATAGTCGGCGTCGTTCATACGCTGCCTCCTGAAACACAAAAATGCCTTGAACAGACTCGTTCAAGGCATCATGGCGTGGGGAAAACGGACTCTCACCCTGCGCAAAAAAGAAAACTCCGGAATGAAACATTCCAGAGCTACTTCATGTGCGCAGAGATTCTGATTTTCTCACCGTACACGATCTTCTTTCATCCAGACTATACTGTCGGCCCCGGAATCACACCGAGTCATGCCTTGCGGCTCGTGGGCTATACCACCGGTGGGGAATCGCACCCCGCCCTGAAGATCCTGATTCAATTGAGCACAGTATACTCCCAAATATTCTGCCTGTCAATACACGGAAGAAAAGATTGTCCATCCCCGCTGAGGGCAAAGAAAACCGCGGGCCTGCCAAACATAATGACAGGTCCGCGAAGAATGGGCTTCTTTACAGATTGGCACCGTAGTCGATGACCAGCACCTGGCCGGTGACGGCCTTGGACTCGTCCCCGGCCAAAAACAGCAGCAGGTTGGCCACGTCCTGGGGCTGGCACACCGGCAGGGAGAGGTCGGCGTGCTTGGCCATGGCCCCCATCATGTCCGGGTCCAGGTTGGCGGGGTTAAGGCCCGCGGTCATGGGGGTGGCCACGGTGCCGGGACACACCGCGTTGCAGCGCACGTTGACCGCTGCACCCCGCATGGCGATGTTCTTGGTCAGGCCGATGATGGCCGCCTTGCTGGCCACATAGGCCGCGCCGCCGTTGCCGCAGTAGCCAGCCACGCTGGCCACATTGACGATGGAACCGCTCTTTTTGGCCATCAGCACCTTGGCGGCCTCCCGGGTGAGGTAGAGGGTGCCCTTGGTGTTGGTATCCACCAGGCGGTCAATGGTCTCGTCGCTGATCTTCTCGATGGCGTCCAGACCGCTGTCCAGCACGCCGGCGTTGTTCACCAGCACGTCCACCGTGCCGAAGGTCTCCACCGTCTTGGCTACCACGGCGGCGCACTGCTCCGGCTTGGAGATATCGCAGGGGACGGCCAGGGCCTCTCCCCCGGCCTTGCGGATCTCCTCCGCTACCGCCTCCAGGGGCTCCACCCGCCGGGCGGTGATAACCACTTTTGCCCCTTCGGCGGCAAACAGCTTGGCCGTGCAGGCGCCGATGCCGGAATTTCCACCCGACAAAATGACTACTTTGTCCTTCAAACGGTCCATACGATCAACCTTCTTTGCATGAGAGATCAGACGGCAACATACACCCATCTGTCCTCCCTATTTTATCACCCCCCACGCCGGGGCGCAACGGGGATGTCCTATCCTTTCATTGCCTCTTTCATGGATTTTACATAGGCCCCAATGTGCTCCGGCGCCTGGGGACCGTACTGCTCCAGCAGCTTGACAATGGCCGAGCCTACGATCACCCCGTCGGCCAGCTGAGACATCTCTCCGGCCTGCTCCGGGATGGAGATGCCAAAGCCGATGGCACAGGGGATCTGGGTGTTCTCCCGCACCGCCTTCACGATGGAGCCCAGGTCGGTGGTAATTTTGCTGCGGGTGCCGGTGACCCCTAAGCTGGACACCAGATAGAGGAAGCCCTCCGCCTCTTTGGCAATGGCGGCGATGCGGTGCTCCGACGTGGGGGCGATGAGGGAAATAAAGTCCAGGCCGTGGGCGCGGCAGGGGGCGGCAAACTCCTCCTTCTCCTCGTAGGGCACGTCGGGCAGGATGATCCCGTCCACCCCAACTTCCGCCGCCCGCTCCAGGAAGCGGTCGGTGCCGTAGGAAAAGACCACGTTGGCATAGGTCATAAACACCAGGGGGATGGTCACGTCCTTTCGCAGCTCCTCCACCAGGGCAAAAATCTTGTCTGTGGTGACGCCTCCCTTCAATGCTCTCAGGTTGGCCCCCTGGATGACGGGGCCCTCGGCGGTGGGGTCGGAGAAGGGAATGCCCAACTCAATGAGGTCGGCCCCGTTGGCGGCGGCGGCACGGACGGCAGCGGCGGTGGTCTCCAGGTCGGGGTCGCCGCAGGTGAGAAAGGCGATGAAGGCCTTGCCGTGGTCAAAGGCAGTTTTGATCTTACTCATGGATATCCTCCCCTCTGTAACGGGCGATGGCGGCGCAGTCCTTGTCCCCCCGGCCCGAGATGGTGATGACCAGGATCTGGTCTTTCTGCATGGTGGGGGCCAATTTCATGGCATAGGCCACCGCGTGGGCCGACTCGATGGCCGGGATGATGCCCTCGGTGCGGGCCAGGTACTCAAAGGCGTCCACCGCCTCGTCATCGGTGACGGGGACGTACTCCGCCCGGCCGATGTCGTGGAGATAGGCGTGCTCCGGACCCACGCCGGGGTAGTCCAGCCCGGCGGAGATGGAGTAGACGGGAGCGATCTGGCCGTACTCGTCCTGGCAGAAGTAGGACTTCATGCCGTGGAAGATCCCTAGGCGGCCGGTGTTGACGGTGGCCGCCGTCTCAAAGGTGTCGATGCCCCGGCCGGCTGCCTCGCAGCCGATGAGCCGCACCTGCTTGTCGTTAATAAAGTGATAAAAACTGCCGATGGCGTTGGAGCCGCCCCCCACGCAGGCCACCACGGCGTCTGGCAGGCGGCCCTCCTTGGCCAGCATCTGCTCTTTGATTTCCTTGGAAATAACGGCCTGGAAGTCCCGCACGATGGTGGGGAACGGGTGGGGCCCCATCACCGAGCCCAGACAGTAGTGGGTGTCGGAGATGCGGGAGGTCCACTCCCGCATGGCCTCAGACACGGCGTCCTTCAAGGTGGCGGTGCCGGTGGTGACAGGCACCACCGTGGCCCCCAGCAGGCGCATGCGGTACACGTTCAGGGCCTGGCGGACAGTGTCCTCCTCCCCCATGAACACCACGCACTCCATGCCCATGAGGGCGGCGGCGGTGGCGGTGGCCACCCCGTGCTGCCCCGCCCCGGTCTCCGCGATGAGGCGGGTTTTGCCCATCTTCTTGGCCAGCAGAGCCTGCCCCAGGACGTTGTTGATTTTATGGGCCCCGGTGTGATTGAGGTCCTCCCGCTTCAGGTAGATTTTCGCGCCGCCCAGGTTCTGGGTCATCTTTTGGGCGTAGTACAGCCGGGAGGGCCGCCCGGCATACTCGTTGAGCAGCTCGGTCAGTTCCCGGTTAAACTCCGGGTCCTTTTTGTAGTGCTCGTAGGCCTCCTCCAGTTCGATTACCGCATTCATCAGGGTCTCGGGGATGTACTGTCCCCCGTGGATCCCGAAGCGGCCCTTGGGATTTGTCATACCTTCTCTTCCTTTCGTACCGCGGCCACAAAGGCCGCCATTTTATGAAAATCTTTCATGCCTCCGGTCTCAATGCCGGAGCTCACATCCACCCCCCAGGGATGGAGAAATCGAATGGCCTGGGCCACGTTGTCCGGCCCCAGTCCCCCCGCCAAAAAGTAGGGGCGGCGGACGCTTGTTAATAGTGCCCAGTCGAAGGGGATTCCTGTTCCGGCCCCGGAGTCCAGCAGAATATAGTCCGCTGAGCTGGACTGGGCCCGCTCCAGGTCTGTTGGGGTTTTGACCGGAAAGGCCTGGATGATAGGCTTTCCGGTCAAAGCCCGCAACCGCTTCAGGTAGTCCTCGTCCTCCCTGCCGTGGAGCTGGGCCAAGTCGATCACCCCCGCCTCCAGCAGGGCGGCCACCTGCTCCGGTTCCTCGTCCACAAACACCCCCACCGCCTGGATGGCGGAGGAGAGCTGTTTTCGGAGCATCTGGGCTTGCTCCCCGGTAACATACCGGCGGCTTTTCGGAGCAAAGACAAAGCCCACAAAATCCGGCTCCAAGGTGTTGGCAGCGGCGATGTCCTCCGGACGGGTGAGGCCGCACAGCTTGATTTTCGTCATTGGGCCGCCTCCCGGAGCCGGGCCAGCATGGCCCGCTTGTTGGGGGCACGCATGAGGGTCTCCCCGATGAGCACTGCATCCGCCCCCACCGCCTTCAGCTCGGCCACGTCCTGGGGGCCGCTTACCCCCGACTCGGCCACGTAGAGCACATCCGGCGGAATGAAATCCCGCAGCCGCTTGGCGTTCTGGAAGTCTACGGAGAAGTCCTTGAGGTTGCGGTTGTTCACCCCCAGGATGGTGGCCCCCGCCGCCAGGGCGGAGCGGACCTCGTCCTCGTCGTGGGTCTCCACCAGGGCGGCCACCCCCAGCTCCTCGCACAGCTTCAGGTACTCCCGTAAGGTCTGGGTGTCCAGCAGGGCGCAGATGAGCAGCACACAGTCGGCCCCCATGAGGCGCGCCTCGTAGATCTGGTAGGGATCTACGGTAAAGTCCTTGCGCAGCATGGGCAGGGACACGGTCTGCCGCACCCGGCGGAAAATGTCATCCGAGCCCAGGAACCACTTGGGTTCGGTGAGGCAGGAGATGGCGTCCGCCCCGGCGGCCTGGTAGTCTGCTGCAATGTCCAGATAGGGAAACTCCGGGTCGATGAGCCCCTTGGAGGGGGACGCCTTTTTCAGCTCACACAGGAAGGACAGCCCCGGCTTGCTCAGGGCTTTCTGGAAGCGCTCTCTCCCCTGCCCCCGGCCCAGGGTTCGCTCCAGCGACCGGCACTGGGCTCGAAGGTCCTCCAGAGGGGCCTTCTCTTTCGCCGCCGCCACCCGTGCCCGGGCGTGGTCGGCCAGCTGTTCCAGAATGGTCATGCTGTCTTCACCTCCCGGTTGCTCACGGCGATCAGCTTCTCCAGGGTGCGGGTGGCCGCACCGGAGTCAATGAGCTCCCCGGCCAGGGCCACGCCGTCCTTCATGGTGTCCGCCTTTCCGGCAATGTACAGGGCCGCCCCAGCATTGAGGAGGACGGCGTTTCGCTTGTGGCCCCGCTCCCCGCTGAGGATGGCCCGGGTGATGGCGGCGTTCTCCGCGGAGGTGCCCCCCTTCAAATCCTCCCGGGTGCAGCGGGCAAAGCCGAACTCCTCCGGGGTGATGACCCGGCTCTTGAACCACCCGTCCTTAATTTCGCACACGGTGGTGGGGGCGCTGAGGGAGATTTCGTCCAGCTTATCCTGCCCGTAGACCACCATGCCCCGGCGCACCCTCAGGCTGATGAGCACCTGGGCCAGGGGTTGCACCAGGTAATCGTCATACACCCCCAACAGCTGCATAGATGGGGTGCCGGGGTTGGTAAGGGGGCCCAGAATATTAAAGACGGTGCGGAAGCCCAGCTCCTTGCGGATGGCCCCCACGTACTTCATGGAGGTGTGGTACTTCTGGGCGAAGAAGAAGCACATGCCCACCTCATGCAGCAGCTCCACGCACTTCTCCGGGCTCTGCTGGATGTTTACCCCCAAAGCCTCCAGGCAGTCGGCGGTTCCGCACTGGGAGGAGGCGGCCCGGTTGCCGTGCTTGGCCACCTTCACCCCGCCTGCCGCCGCCACCAGGGCGGAGGTGGTGGATATATTGAAGCTGTGGGCGTTGTCGCCGCCGGTTCCCACGATCTCAAAGAGCTCCATCCCGGTCTCTACCTTGGTGGCGTGGTCCCGCATGGCGGCGGCGCAGCCGGCAATCTCGTCGGTGGTCTCCGCCCGGGCGCTCTTGGTGGAGAGGGCCGCCAGGAAAGCGGCGTTCTGGGTGGGGGTGGTCTCCCCGCTCATAATTTCGTTCATCACGGCGTAGGCCTCGTCGTAGGAGAGGTCCCCTTTGCTGACAATTTTGACAATGGCTTCTTTAATCATGGCTTATCTCTCCTCCAAGAAGTTTCTCAGCATGGTTTTTCCGTCGGGCGTCAAGATGGATTCCGGGTGGAACTGGACGCCGTAGATGGGGCGGCTGCGGTGCTGCACCGCCATAACCTCCCCCTCCGTGGTACGGGCGGTCACCTTCAGGCAGTCCGGCAGGGTGTCCGGGTCGGCGGCCAGGGAGTGGTACCGGGCCACCGGAGCGGGACTGGGCACTCCCCGGAACAGGGGGCAGTCAGGATCGAAGGTCACCTGGGACTGCTTGCCGTGCATGAGCTGTTTGGCGTAAGTGACCACCCCGCCGAAGGCGGCGCAGATGGCCTGGTGCCCCAGGCACACCCCCAGGATGGGAATGTCCTGCCCCAGGGCTGTGACCGCCTCCATGGTGACTCCCGCGTCCTCCGGCCGTCCCGGCCCGGGGGAGAGAATGATATGGCTGGGGGCCATGGCCCGGATCTCGTCCACCGTATACTGGTCGTTGCGGATGACCTGAATCTCCGGCTGGAGCTCCCCCACCAGCTGATAGAGGTTATAGGAGAAGCTGTCGTAGTTGTCGATGAGCAAAATCATGCTTCCACCTCCCCGGCCCGCTTCAGGGCGTTGACCACGGCCTGGGCCTTGTTGATGCACTCCTGATATTCCTTCTCCGGTACGGAGTCGGCCACGATGCCCGCCCCGCTGCGGACGAACACGGTGCCGTTCTTCTTGTAGGCGATGCGGATGGCGATGCAGGTGTCCATGTTGCCGGTAAAGTCCAGATATCCGATGGCCCCGCCGTAGATGCCCCGCTTGTTGTTCTCCAGCTCCCCGATGAGCTGACAGGCCCGAATTTTCGGAGCCCCGGAGAGGGTTCCGGCGGGAAGCACCGCCGCCACGGCGTCCAGGGCGTCCTTTCCATCGGCCAGCTCCCCCCGGATGGTGGAGCCGATGTGCATAACGTGGGAGAAGCGCTCGATGGAGTGAAGCTGCTCCACCTGCACGGAGCCAAACTTGCTGATTTTGCCCAAGTCATTGCGGCCAAGGTCCACCAGCATGTCGTGCTCGGCCAGCTCCTTGGTGTCAGACAGCAGGCCTTCCTCCAAGGCTCGGTCCTCCTCCTCCGTCTTGCCCCGGGGGCGGGTTCCCGCCAATGGGAAGGTGTGCAGCACCCCGTTTTCCAGCTTCACCAGGGTTTCGGGAGAGGCACCCGCCACCTCCACGTCGGTTCCCGAGAAGTAGAACATGTAGGGGGACGGATTCAGGGTGCGCAGCACCCGGTAGGTGTTCAAGAGACTCCCCTCAAAGGGGGCGCTGAGGCGGTTGGACAGCACGATCTGGAAGATGTCTCCCTCCCGGATAAAGTGCTTGGCCCGCTCCACCATGCCGCAGTAGGTATCCTTGTCAAAGAGTGGGGTCACCTCCCCCAGCAGCCGCCCGGCGGGCTCCTGTTTGCGCTGCCCGGTGCGGAGCAGCTGGGCCATCTGCTCCAGCTCCAGCACCGCCTTGCGGTAGTTGGTCTCCGGGTCGTCCAGAGACATGTTGACGATCAGGATGATGGTCTGCCGGAAGTTATCAAAGGCGATGACCTTGTCAAAGAGCATTAAGTCCAGGTCCTGGAAGGACTCGGTGTCCTGCACCGGCACCCGGACGGCGGGCTCGCTGTACCCCAGGTAGTCGTAAGAGAAGTAGCCCACCAGCCCGCCGGTGAAGGAGGGCAGGTCGTCAAAGCGGGGACTCTTGTAGTCGGCCAGAATCTGACGCAGCACCTGGGAGGGATCCTGGGTGGTGAGGCGGATGTTCCCCGCCTTCATCTGCCCGTCCAGACAGGTGATCTCCAGCTTGGGGTCGTAGCCCAGGAAGGTGTAGCGGCCCCACTTTTCATGCTCAGCCACCGACTCCAGCAGGTAGCAGTGGGTGGACACCTGCTTGAGTACCCGCAGGGCCTCGATGGGGGTGATGAAGTCGGAGAGGATCTCACAGCTGACGGGGAGCACCTTGTACTGCCCTGTGGCGGCCAGCTCTTGGACGGTGGAAAGGGACGGTTTCATTTGCATTTCGTTTACCCTCCTTGCAGGAAACTCACAGTTGCGGCCTGCACCCTGCCAAGGAAAATAAAAAATCGTCCTTGACAGAATGCTCTCTTCTGTCAAGGACGAATAAAAAACTTATCCGCGGTGCCACCTTGCTTCATAGGAACGATCCTATGCCCTTGGCGGGATACCAACATATCCCCGGCAACTGACGCATGCCCACGCGTTGCAGAATACTCTGTGAGAAGCCCCACATTTGACTGCACCCTCAGCGGTCCATTTGACAGGCTGTTTCATGCCCGGATCGCAGCACCCCGGACTCTCTGGAAAGGCATACCTGCCGTTATCTCCGCTTCAACGGTTTAGCTAAATGAAATTTTCTGTATCCTAGCACAAAACAATCTGTTTGTCAAGGCGGGAGGCAAATATTTTTTCGCAGCTTGCCTCGGCGGTCTGGGGCACATCAATCCCATAATAAAGTTACAAAATCACCGGATTTCTGTTGTCAATGAGAATATAATCGAAGTCATTTTCTCTCAGATAGGCGCTCCCCTGCTCCTGGATTGCGGCAGAAATTTTGTCGGTCTCCTCCTGAGAGCGCACGCGGAGGGTGAAGCTGAACGGTGGGTCAAAGGGGGTACAAAGACGCACTGCTTCCCTCATGGGCGGGGCCGTGGTAACGGCCTGGAGAATCCCATTCTGGAACAGCTGGGTACATCCGGTGTGCTCATCCGTGGCCTGGATCACATAATCCCCCTGGACATAGACCCAGTACCCCGACCCGCCGTATACCTGGACGTCCTCCACTGTGTCCTCCAGCTTCAGCGTTCCGTTTTGGAAGGCGATCAGGGCGTCATAGGACTTGAGCCCCTGCCGGGCCTTCTGGTAGGCGGAGCCGTAGTAGAGAAACACCCCCAGCACCACCATGGACAGCACGGCGGTGAGGATCAGGATGAGGACAAATCGTCTTTTGCTCATGGTCATCTGCATGGTTTTCAACCTCCTTGGCACGGGAAACACACGCTTTCCTGGTCTGCGGTCAGAAACACTTGGATGCACCCTTATGATACTATATTTCCTGCTATTTTGCAAGAAAATCTCTACTTTTTTGGATAAAACAGCACCCGCAGCCGCCCGTCGGCTGCGGGGATCACCTCTGCCCTCACACCGTACACGGCCTCAATGCGCTCGGGGGTGAGCACCTCCTCCGGGGTACCCTGGGCCGCCACCCGTCCCCCCTCCAGCAAATACAGCCGTTGGCAGTACATGGCCGCCAGATTCAGGTCATGAAGGGCGGCCACTACCGTACAGTTTATTTCCTTTACAAGGTCCATGAGCTGGAGCTGATACTGCACATCCAGATGGTTGGTAGGCTCGTCCAGGATGAGGCAGGGGGTCTGCTGGGCCAGGGCACGGGCCAGAATCACCCGCTGCCGCTCCCCGCCAGAGAGGGTGGCCATGGAGCGGTGGGCCAGCTCCTCCAGCCCCACCTGCTCCAGGGCCTGCCGGGCAATGGCGTAGTCCTCCCCGTTGTCCCGCTCCAGAGCCCTTTTATGGGGGGAACGACCCAGGAGTACCATGTCAAGAACAGTAAAGTCAAACCCCTTGTCGTTATGCTGGGCCACCACCCCGATCTTTTTCGCGCTCTCCCGGCGGCTCTCCCCCGCCAGGTCCCGGCCATCCAGATACACCGCGCCCTGCTGGGGGGTCAGCTGGCGGTAGAGGCATTTCAGCAGCGTGCTCTTTCCGCTGCCGTTGGGGCCGATGACCCCCACCAGCTCCCCTGCCTTGGCCTCCAGGGTCACCCCCTGCAAGATGGGAGTCTTGTCCAGGGTGACCTGGAGGTCACGGGCCAGAAGATCCATCATACCTCACCTCCAAACCCGTACCGCCGCCGGGCCAGCAGG
>CABVDR010000045.1 GCA_902497145.1 uncultured Oscillospiraceae bacterium | reverse complement strand
TGTGGACCATGCCGTCCACGCCGCCGATGTCCACGAAAGCGCCGTAAGAAGTCAGGGACTTCACGGTGCCGGTGTAGTGCTTGCCGGGCTCGATCTCAGCCCAGACCTTCTCAGCGGCGGCAGCGCGCTCAGCACGCAGCACACGGCTGATGGAACCCACCACGCGGCGGCGGGCACGGTTGACCTCGGTGATGACCAGGCGCACCTTCTGCTTGAGCAGGGTGTTCATGGGAGTCTCACGGGGCAGACCGGTCTGAGAAGCGGGAACGAACACGCGGATGCCCTTCACGGACACAACCACGCCGCCCTTGTTGTCCTCAGTAACAACGCCTTCCATAACAGTCTCGTTCTCACGGGCGGTCTCAATCTCCTCCCAGCCCTTGACCACGTCCAGGCGCTTCTTGGACAGGGTGACAACACCCTCCTGGTCGTTGACGCGGACCACAAAGGTCTCGATCTCGTCGCCGACCTTCACCAGATCCTCCACCTTGGCAGTGGGATCATCGGTGAGCTCGGATACGGGAATGTAGCCGGCATGCTTGGTGCCCAGATCCACCTGGATCTCAGTGGGTGTGATCGCAACCACAGTACCAGTTACCTTATCCCCCGTATTCAAAGTTTTGATCGACTCCTCCAGCATTTCCGCAAAGGACTTCTCGATCTCCATGTTTTCATCGCTCATTTTGTCACAGACCTCCTTTATTATCCACGCGGGAGTCGAAGCACCCGCCGTGATGCCGACAACTTCTGCCTGGGCCAGCCGGCTCCAATCCAGATCCGCGGCACGCTCAATGAGCTGCACGTCCGGACAGGATTCCCGGCAAATCTCCGCCAAGCGTTTGGTATTGGAGCTTTTACCGTCGCCGATGACCACCATTTTGTCGCACTGCGCGGCGAACTGATGGGCTTCCTCCTGGCGTTTCGATGTCGCTCCGCATATTGTATCAAAAAATTCCGCGTTTGTACACTCTTTTTTTGCTTTTTTCACGCACCCATCCCAGATTTTTCTGGTGGATGTGGTTTGTGAAACAAAAGTAAGCGGAAGATTTTTCCTATTTTCGTTCTCTTGGAGCCACTCCTCCAGCTCGTCCGCTCCGGGCAGCACCACCGGATGGCGGCACCAGCCGGCAATGGCCACCACCTCGGGGTGGTTAGGGGTACCGATAATCACCGGCTGCCGTCCCTGCTCCTCTGCCTTGGCCACGATCTGGTGGATTCGGGTGACATTGGGACAGGTGGCGTCCAGAATTTTGGCCCCCCGCTGCTCCAGCTGCTCATAGGTGGCCCGGCTCTCTCCATGGGAACGGATGATCACGCCATACCCTTCTGGCACCTGGCTGGGGTCCTCCACCACCTTCACACCCTGCCGGGCCAGGTGGTCCACCACATCGCTGTTGTGGATGATATAGCCCAGCATGACGCAGGGCTTACCGGACTGGGCGGCGGACTCGGCCAATTCCACCGCCCGCTTCACGCCGTAGCAGAAGCCGGCGGACTTGGCCAGACGGATCTTCATTCCAGTCCCTCCCCCAGCGCATGGATTCGGTTCATCACGGTCTCGGTGATCTCATCCAGCTCCTCGGCCGTGGCCTTGCGGCCCTCGATCTTGGGATAAAAGGGCTCACCGATAACCACAGTAGTGGGGCGGAACCAACGCTTTTTCCGGCAGACATAGACGGGAAGAAGCGGGGTTCCGGTGCGGGTGGCAAAGAGAGCAGCGCCCCCCTTGGCCTCCACATGCTCCCCCTCATGGACCCGGGTCCCCTCAGGGAAAATCAGCAGTTTGCCTGCCCCCTTCAGGCAGGACAGGGCGGCCTTCACCGCCTTCACATCGGCGTGTCCCCGGTCTACATAGATGACCCCCGCCTTGCCTAGCAGCGGGCCGATGATGGGCACGCGAGACAACTCGATCTTGGCCATGGGCCGGATCTGATAGCGCAGAGTGCAGGCAAAGCAGACAAACAAAGGATCGGTCAGGGCGGTGTGGTTGGCACACAGTACCACGCCGCCGTCCGGGATATTCTCCCGGCCCACAGCCCGCACCGGATGGCACAGGCAGAAAAACGGCTTGACAATACAGTAGAGAAGCCGGTAAACCGTTTGTATACTCACAGAGTAATCCTCTCCCTTACCAGATTGACCAGGGCCTCCAGACTGCCTTTCAGGTCCAGATGGGTGGTGTCCAGCAGCACCGCATCCTCCGCCTGACGCAGAGGGGCCACCTCCCGGTGGGCGTCCTGATAGTCCCGCTCCTGGATGTCGTGGAGGATTTCAAAGAACTCTGCCCGCTCCCCCCGCTGCTCCAGCTCCAAACAGCGGCGGCGGGCCCGGGCCTCCGGGGCGGCAGTGAGGAAGATCTTCACCCCCGCACGGGGCAGTACCACGGTGCCGATGTCCCGCCCGTCCATGACCACGTTGTGCTCCTGGGCCTGGCGGCGCTGGAAGTCCAACAGGAAAGAGCGCACCTGAGGCAGGGCGGCCACCTGGGAGGCCATACCGGAGATTTCATGGTGGCGGATATCCTCGGACACGTCCGCCCCTGACAAGTACATATGCTGTACCCCGTCCTCCCCGTAAGCCATACGCAGGTCCAGGTCCTTCAGAAGGGGTGCGACCTGCTCCGGATCGGAGGGGTCGGCTCCCGCCTGTTTACAGCGCAGGGCCACGGTACGATAGATGGCTCCCGTGTCCACATACAGATAGCCGATCTCCTTGGCCAGTGCCCGGGCCAGGGTGCTCTTCCCTGCCCCGGCGGGGCCGTCGATGGCAATGCTGAGATGTTCCATAGTTTCCTCTCCCTATGTGTTTTCTTGCCCAGTAGAATGCGCCGCGCTCTCTCCCGCGCAGCGGCCGGTGGCCCAGGCGATCTGGAGGTTGAACCCTCCGGTATAGGCGTCCACGTCCAGCAGCTCCCCCGCCAGGAAGAGACCGGGCGCTTTCTTGGACTCCATGGTCCTGGGGTCCACCTCCCCCACCTTTACGCCGCCGGAGGTAATAATGGCCTCCGCAATGGGCCGGGGGCCTTTCACATGGATGGTGAGCCCCTTCAGGGTCTCCAGCAGCCGCCGGCGCTCCTGACGTGTGACATCGTGGGCCTTCCGGTCGGCAGGGATCTGGGTGAGCTCCAGCATCACCGGCACCATCAGCCGGGGCACCAGGGCCCCCAGGACATTGTGCATGTCTCGGTTGGCGTTCTCCCCCAGCTCCCGAAGGAGCCGCTGGTCCAGCTTCTCCTCGTCCAGGGCGGGTTTCAAGTCGATGACGCAGGTATACTGGTCCTTCTCATAGTCCCGCATGTGGGCACTGGCGCTGAGTACCAGGGGGCCGGACAGGCCGAAGTGGGTGAACAGCAGCTCCCCCTGCTCCTGGAAAACGACCTTTTTCTTTTTGTTCTTAACTTTCAGCACCACATTTTTCAGGGCCAGTCCCTGCATCTGGGCGCAAAAAGACTCCTCCGCCTCCAGCGGGACCAGAGAGGGCTTGGCCGGAACAATGGTATGTCCCAAAGCCTGAGCCATGGCGTAGCCGTCTCCGGTGGAGCCGGTTGCGGGGTAGGACGCCCCGCCGGTGGCCAGAACCACCGTCCGGGCGGGATATTCGCTCCCCTCCCCTACCACGGTGAAGGTTCCATCCTCTTCGGGACGGATCTCCAGCGCACGGTCCTGGAGGATGGGAACTCTGCGCCGCTGCAGGGCGCGGAATAACGCGTCAATGATGTCGGCAGAGCGATCGGACTGGGGAAAAACCCGGTTGCCCCGCTCTACCTTCAGGGGCACGCCCAGCTCCTCAAAGAAGTTCTCCACCCACTGGGGGGGCGTGCGGGTCATAGCCCCGTAGAGAAACCGGCTGTTTCGCGGGGTGCTGGCCAGCACCTGCTCCACAGGGCAGTGGTTTGTTACATTGCAGCGTCCCTTTCCGGTGATGTACAGCTTGCGCCCCACCTTTTGGTTGCGCTCCAGCAGACAAACCCGAGCCCCCTGGTCGGCGGCAGCGAGGGCGGCCATCATTCCGGCCGCTCCGCCGCCGATTACCAAAACATCTGTCATACCTGATCGTCCTGGGCCTTCTGATAGACCCCATACTCCTCCCAGATCTGTTCCAGCGTCTGGAAGGTTTTGGACAGATCTTCATTTTTCTTTCGGCTCACTTCCACCAGCAGGGCGTTGACCAGACTGAGGGGGGCCACCAGCGAGTCCACGAAGGAGGCCATGTCACTGCGGGCCTTCAGGGTATACTTGGAGCTGACGGCCAGGGGAGACGCCTCGCTGTCGGTGATGGCGATGGTGGTAGCGCCCCGGTCCCGGGCGAAATTCATGGCCTGCACCGCCCGGCTGGAGTACCGGGGGAAGCTGATGCCGATGACCACATCCCCCTCCCCGACCCGCAACAGGCTCTCAAAGACCTCGCTGGGGGTGTTGGCGGTGATCATGGCCACGTTGTCAAACAGCAGGTTGAAGTAAAAACTCAAAAACGTAGCGATGGCCGCCGAGGAGCGCACACCGATGATGTAGATGCGCCGAGCCGCCACGATGGCGTCGGTGGCCTTGTCAAAGCTGTCCCGGTCGATGTCCTCCAGGGTGAGGCGGATCTTCTCGATGTCCGACTGGAGCACCATATCCAGCACATTTTGATCGCCGATGCGGTCGTTGGCCACCTCAATGCGCTGCACCGAGGTCAGCCGGTTGCGGATCATTTTTTGCAGGGACTTTTGCATACTGGGGTAGCCGTCATATCCAAGCTCAGCGGCGAAGCGCACCACGGTGGACTCGCTCACATTCACCCGCTTGCCCAGACGGCTGGCGGTCATAAAGGCCGCCTTATCATAGGACTCCAAGATGTAGTTGGCAATGCGTTTCTGCCCCTTGGAGAAGGTATTCATGTTTTCCTGGATTACGGCCAGAATATCCCGATTCATATTCCTTTCATCTCCTGACAATGGGGGCTTCTCCCCGCCGCGCTGGTCCGAAAAGAGGGCCATACTGCCGGCACAGAGAAGCCGTCTGTCTCTTGTTTCCCCGCCGCCCCGCTCTTGGCATGCCGGGAAATTTTACCGGAAAAATCTGCCGCAAAACGGCAAAACTTCCATCGTCTATCATAACTGCTTTCCACAAAAAATGCAAGCAATTTCTGCAAGTCCTTCATGAGATCTTGCAAAAGTTTGCCTGCATTTTTCCAGTTCTTTACAAGTGAGCCTGCAAGGCAGCCAGTTCCGCCCCAGTAAGCGGCCGCCACTGCCCCGGCTTGAGCCGCCGGTCCAGCTGGACCTGTCCCTCCCGGATGCGTTTCAGCCGCGTCACCTCCAACCCTGCCTGGGCGCACATCCGCCGCACCTGCCGGTTCTTTCCCTGGCAGATGGTGATGGATAGCTGGGTGACGCCATCCCCACTGCGTCCCCGGGCCACCTTGGCCGGAGCCAAGGTCTCTCCGTCCAGCTCCATGGGACCGGACAGGATGGGCAGGGCAGCCTCTACGTCTCCCGTCACCCACACCAGGTACTCCTTCTCCACCTGATGGCTGGGATGGAGCAGGTGATTGGTCAGCTCCCCGTCGTCGGTCATCAGCAGCAGGCCCTCTGAGTCCAGATCCAGCCGGCCCACCGGCCACACCCGCTTCCCGCACCCGGACACCAGGGCCGCCACGGTTCTGCGCCCCTTCTCGTCGGACAGGGTGGTCACATACCCCCGGGGTTTGTTGAGCATCAGGTATGTACGGGGGCTGCCCCCCCGGAGGGGACGGCCATCCACCTCTACCCGGTCCCGGTCCAGGTCGGCCCGGTCGCCAAGGGATGCGGGCAGGCCGTTTACCGTCACCCGCCCCGCCGTGATCCATTCCTCCGCCGTGCGGCGGGAGGCCAGCCCGCACTGGGAGATCAATTTTTGCAGCCGTTCCTCCAAGGAAACCGCCCCTTTCTCATTTCCGTTTTCAGCCAAACAGCCAGTCCAGCCAGCCCCTGTGCTCCTGCTGATCCCGATGGATAGGCGCACCGCAGGAGAGATCGCTCTCCCCCACCACGTCTTCGCCCAGCAGCAGCTCCACCCGGCCCAGGGGTACCCCGGCCTGCACCGGAGCCTCCAGGCTGGTGATGCCCCCCAGCTCCAGCCGGGTTTCCAACGTCTCTCCCGGGCCTACCGGCCAGCGGAGGGTCTCTTCCGCCTCCAGAGACACAAAGGGCACCAGGCTCCCCGAGACGGGCAGCGTACACAGGCTCTGCCCCGCCGTCACGGCCTCTTCCATGTGGTAGTTGGCAAATCCGTAGTCCAGCAGGGCGGCGTGGTCGCTCCAGTCGTTGGGCGCATTCAGGGTAACGGCGATCAGGGTCATGCCGTCCCGCTCTGCCGCCGACACCAGGGTGCGCCCCGCCGCCTGGGTGTAGCCTGTCTTCATGCCCACGCACCCCTCATACCGCCACAACAGCTTGTTGTGGTTGACCAGAGTGCGTCCCTCCAGGGTGGTAGAGCGGGTGGCGGTCATCTCCGCCAGCTCCGGCCGCGCCAGGCAGGCCCGGGCCAGCAGCGCCATGTCGTAGGCCGTGGAGTAGTGCTCTTCCCCGTCCAGGCCGGTGGGGTTGGTAAAGTGGCTGTTTTTCATACCCAGTTCCTGGGCTTTGTCATTCATCTCCTGGGCAAAGGCCTCCAGGCTGCCCGCACAGGCCAGGGCCACTGCCGTGGCCGCGTCGTTGCCCGAGTGCAGGAGCATCCCGTACAGCAAGGTTTTCAGCTTGACCGTCTCCCCCGCTTTGAGATACAACGAGGAGCCCTCTACTCCCGCCGCCTGGGCCGGGATGGTCACGTCCTCCTCCAGGCTGTGGCCAGACTCCAGCGCCACCAGCGCGGTCATCAGCTTGGTGGTGCTGGCAATCAGCCGCTGGGTGTCTGCATCCTTGGCGTACAGCACCCGGCCGCTCTCCGCCTCCATCAGCACCGCACTCTTTGCCGAGACGGTGACCTCCGCCGCCCCTGCCCGGGGCAGCAGGGCAAAACACAGCGCCGCTGCCAACAGCACTCCCGTTCCTCTCCGCAATCCCATCGCCTCCTGTTTGGATGTCTGGGGTTAGGATGGCCGGTTTTTTCCGTTTCTTGCAGCGACGCTGAAAAAAGCGCGATTTTAGTCGGCCAGGTCGGTTTTGGACTCCCGCTTGGCCTGCTGCTGGTCGATAAAGTCGGTGATCTTATCCACCACCTCGGGCATGCTCTCGATCACCCGGTCCAGAGTCGTGGCCGGCGGGGGCAGCACGGGCAGCAGCTTGACGCTGTCTCCCCGCACAATGAGGAAGGCCACCGGGTCCACCTTGCCGCTGGCACCGCTGCCGCCGCCAAAGGCGTTGTCCTCGCCGGGCGCCTGCTTCTTGGTGGAATACTCCGTTCCGCCGCTGGCGATGCCAAAGGACAGGCGGGAGACGGGAATGAGGGTCACATCTCCGACGTGGATGGGCTCGCCCACCACGGTGTTGGAGTCGGCCAGGGCACGGAGCTTGTCCGCCGCCACACTCATCAAATCGTTAAGAGGATGCTGCTTTTCCATTGTTCAGGCCGCCTTTCTCTGCTCTTTTTTCGATTCTTTGCGGGTTTCCCGCAGAATATTCAGAACTGCCGCGCCATAGCGCAGGCCCAGCCACACCAGCTGTCCCACCGTCAGGGTCATCTGCACGCGGCCCCACAGGGCCCAGTGCTCCTGCTGAAAGTCTATGTCCACCCTGGCCCGGCCGTCCTTGATCTGGAAGGCCTCATTGAGCGGCCCCCACAGGGCGCCCAGGGCCGCGCTGGCCTGGCCGTAGTGCATCGCCGCGTCCGCCGGGTCCGGCTCTCCCACCACCAAGCGGGCGTCCAGCACGTCGATGCGCAGCTTGCGGCGGAAGCTCCCCGCCGCCTCCAGGGCCAGTGGGATGAGCTGCCGCACCAGAGCGACGATCTGCTCCCCGGTGAAGGGCTTTTTTGGGGGTCTCTCTTTTTTCGGTTTCTTCTTTTCCTTCGGGGGCTTGGCCTTCTCTTCCTTGGCCGGTTTGGCTTGTTTCTTCGGCCTGGGGTAGAGGGTGATCCGAGCCGGTCCCAGCCGCAGCCAGACCTGGATTCCCTCCTCCTGGGTATGGGACCCTCCCACCCCCAGCCGGAGACTGGCAATCAGGCACGATAAAAGAACAAGCACACCCGCGATGATCCAACCGATCATGGTTCTTCCTCCGGGGAGGCCTCCCCGCTCTCCTCCGCCCGCAGGCGTTCCACCGCCTGCTCCAACTCCAGAGTCATCTGGCTGCCCTCCTGGGAGCCGTCCGGCAAGGGCGGCAGCTCCTCCAGAGAGGCCATACCGAAGGAGCGGAGAAAGTTTTTCGTGGTGCGGTACAAAATGGGCCGTCCAGGCACCGCCAGCCGCCCGCTCTCCTCAATGAGCTCCCGCTCCAGCAGCAGGCCCACCGTGTAGGCGCTGTCCACCCCGCGGATCTGATCCACATAGGCCCGGGTCACCGGCTGGTAGTAGGCGATAATGGCCAGCACCTCCAGGGCAGGCTGAGACAGTCTGGGGGGCTTGCGGCCCTCCAGGGTTTTACGGATATAGGTGGCGTACTCCGGGGCGGAGCACATCTGGTAGCTGGCGTCCATGCGCACAATACGGATGCCCCGGCGCTCATAGCGGTAGCGGTCCATCAGCTGTTTGGCCACCGCGTCCAGAGTGGGCCGGTCGGTCTCCAGACTGAGACACAGCCGCTCCACCCCGACCGGCTCTCCCGCTGCAAACAGGATACCCTCCAGGGCGGCTTCCAATTCCTTGACTTCCATGGGCTTCCCCCCTTATTCCTCCGGCCCGTCGGCGGTGATCTCCAGAGGCTGCGCCTCGTCCCCCTGGATGCAGGTGACGGTACAGTCCTCCTCTGTGCCAGCCAGACGCAGGCGGTGGGCCTTGCACAGCTCCAGCACGGCGATGAAGGTGGCCACCACCTCCGAGCGGCTCCGGTTGCCCCGGAACAGGGCACGGAACCGGGTGACCCCCAGGTGTACCAGCCGCTGGATGATCTCGGCGGCCTTCTCCGCCACCGGATAGGGCTCCCGGCCCACAATGCCCTGAAAGGCGGACACCGGGGGCGGCAGCTTGTTGTCCGAGCGGGCCATCACCTGCTGCATGGCCTTCCGCAGATCCTCCTTGGGGTGGACATACTGGTAGGCCTTATCGGGCTGGATGGGCTCCGGAGTCTTGGTGATCAAATCCCGGCCATAGCGGAACCGATCATCCAGCAATGGGATGATCTCTTTGATTTTCAGATAGTTCTCGTTGCGCTGGTGGGCCTCCAGGGTGGCAATGAGCTGCTCCATCTCGCTCATAGCCTCCTCGTCGTGGATGGAGAGGAGCATACGGGTTTTGATATAGACCAAGTGGGAGGCCATGGTGACAAACTCACTGGCCACCTCCAGATCCAGCTGCTTGCGCTGGTTCATCCAGGCCAGATACTGGTCCAGGATGAGGGAGATCTGGATGTCCTTGATCTCCATTTTATTTTTGCTCAGCAGGTGCAAAATCAGGTCCAGCGGACCCACAAAGTCCTGCATGTCCTCCGACTTATCCTTGACCACACCCTGGAGATGATAGATGGGACTGTCCAATCCCGCCCCTCCCTTTAGAAGAAATAGTAGACCATAATGGAAAAGGGAAACCCGGTCACATGGCACATGGCCTTCAATACCCAGGCAATGGCCGCCTCCAGGGGCCCGCCCAGAATCCCGGACCAGGCCAGCAGTACCACTGCCACGATGAGGAACCGCTCCCGCTGCATAAGCCACCGATAGGCTCGGTCAGGCAGAAAGGCACTCACCACCCGGGAGCCGTCCAGCGGCGGGATAGGGATAAGGTTAAAAGCCCCCAATCCCACATTCAGCACGGCAAGCTGACACAAAAACAGCAGCAGATAGGCCGACCAGACCTCCTGCATCCCGCTCCAGAGCACAAAGCCCCCCAGGGCCACGCATACAAAGGCAAGAAGGAAGTTGGAGATGGGGCCAGCCAGGGCGGTGGCCGCCATACCCGCCTTGGGGTTGCGGAAGTTTCGCATATCCACCGGCACGGGCTTGGCCCAGCCCACCCCCACCGTCAGCAGCAGGAACAAACCTACCCAGTCGATGTGGGCCAGGGGGTTGAGGGTCAGCCGCCCGTTTACCTTGGCAGTTGGGTCCCCCAGCAGCCGGGCTATCAGGCCGTGGGACAACTCGTGGATCGTCAGGCAGATGAGGCAGGCCACCGCGCTCATCAAAAACATGAGCATGCTCTGCCAGTCCATGTGGTGAAGAAATTCCGTTAACGCGCCCATACCGTGTTCCTCTTTATTTGCTCGGTTACCGCAAGAGGGGGCCAAACGGCCCCCTCAGGCAACAAAATTATACCAAGTTTTCGTCCGCTTGACAAGCGGGAGCACTCTTGCGCCCCTGTACGCTGTCCAGAATGGCAGAGACCAGCTCCTGCCGGCCTGTCCCCTTTTCCGCAGAGAAGGGAATGACCACATCCTTCTCCCCTAGCTCCAGGGTATCCCGGATGGTCTGGAGGTTGGGCTCGATCTCACTCTTTTTCAGCTTGTCCAGCTTGTTGGCTACCACCACAAAGGGGCAGCCCGCCTCCCGGTACCACCGGGCCATGGTACAGTCGTCCGCTGTGGGCTTGTGCCGGGAATCCACAATCATGACCCCCAGCGTCATCAGCTCCGGGTCGGCAAAGTAGCTCTCCATCAGCTTGCCCCAGCGGTCCCGCTCGGCCTTGGATACCTTGGCGTAGCCGTAGCCTGGCAGGTCCACCAGATAGAAGGCATTGTCGATTTTAAAGTAGTTGATCTGGGTGGTCTTGCCGGGAGCGGCACCCACCCGGGCAAAATTCTTCCGGTTGAGCAGGCGGTTAATGACCGAGGACTTGCCCACATTGGAGCGGCCGGAAAAGGCCACCTGGGGCAGTCCGTCCCGCAGAAAATACTTGGGGGCCACGGCGGAGAGAATAAACTCCGCCTTTTGCAGATTGATGGCCATATTGGTCCTCCTTATTGGCGCAGCTGGGCGTGGCCCCGGCTGCGGGAATCCGGCAGCTTGGAATCCAGCGCCTTGTCCCGCTCGGCCGCGCCCCCGGGGGGCAGAATGGCCTCGGCCAGCACCTGGTCAGCCTGATCCACCAGCACAAAGTTCAGGGCATTGCGCACCGTCTGGTCGATCTCGTCCAGGTCCTTCTCATTGTCAGCGGGGATAATGACCGTCTGGATGCCGTTGCGCAGAGCGGCCATGGTCTTTTCCCGCAGGCCGCCGATGGGCAGCACCCGGCCCCGCAGGGTGACTTCGCCGGTCATGGCGATGCCGCGGCGCACCGGCGAGCCGGTGAGGGCAGACACCATAGCGGTGGTGATGGCGATGCCACGGCGCACCGGGCAGCCAGTCAGGGCGGACACCATGGCGGTGGTGATGGCGATGCCGGCAGAGGGCCCGTCCTTGGGCACGGCTCCCTCCGGGAAGTGGACGTGGATGTCCTTCTCCTTATAGAAGTCGGCAGGAATACCCAGACGGTCGGCCTGACTGCGGATGAAGCTGAGGGCGGCATGGGCCGACTCCTTCATCACGTCGCCCAGGTTGCCGGTGAGCTCCACCTTGCCGGAGCCGGGCACCACGTTAACCTCTACCTCCAGCAGCTCGCCGCCCACGGAAGTCCAGGCCAGACCGTTGACCACGCCGACCCGCTCCTCCAGCACCTGCCGCTCGGGGTAGTACTTGGGCGCGCCCAGCAGGTCTTTCAGGTCCTTATCCGTCACCCGGACCTGCTTTACCTCGTCGGACACCAGCTTCATAGCCGCCTTCCGACACAGGCTGCCCAGAGTCCGCTCCAGTACACGCACACCGGACTCCCGGGTATAGGAGGTGATCAGAGTACGGATGGCCCCGTCGGACACCTTGAGCTGAGTTTTGGTCAGCCCGTGTCGCTTGAGCTCCTTGGGCAGCAGGTGGCGCTTGGCGATCTGCAGCTTCTCCTCGTCGGTGTAGCTGGGCAGCTCGATGACCTCCATCCGGTCCAGCAGAGGACGGGGGATGGTCTCGGTGGTGTTGGCAGTGGTAATAAAGAGCACATCGGACAGGTCGAAGGGCACCTCCAGGAAGTTATCCCGGAAGGTGCTGTTCTGCTCCACGTCCAGTACCTCCAGCAACGCGGCGGCGGGGTCGCCCCGGTGGTCGCTGCCCATCTTGTCGATCTCGTCCAGCAGCAGCAAGGGGTTGCAGCTGCCAGCCTGGTTGATGGCGGAGATGATCCGGCCGGGCATAGAACCCACGTAAGTTTTCCGGTGGCCCCGGATCTCCGCCTCGTCGCTGACGCCGCCCAGAGAGATGCGGCCCAGCTTCCGGTGCAGGGCACGGGCCACCGACATGGCGATGGAGGTCTTGCCCACGCCAGGAGGTCCGACAAGGCAAATCACTTGCCCCTTCAGGTCAGGTGTGAGCTGACGGACTGCCAGGAACTCCAGCACCCGCTCCTTCACCTTCTCCAGGCCGAAGTGGTCGTGGTCCAGCACCTTTCGGGCGCTCTCCACGCTGATCTTCTCTTTCGTGCGCTTGCCCCAGGGCAGCTCCAGGCACACGTCCAGGTAGTTGCGCATGACGGTGGCCTCGGAGGAGCCGTAGGGCTGCTTGGCCAGGCGGCTCACTTCCTTCTCCAGCCGCTCCCGCACGGTGTCGGGCAGCTTGGCTTCCGCAATCTTTTTGCGGTAGTCGTCCAGCTCGGAGTCGGCGCCGCCCTCCCCGTCGCCCAGCTCGGCCTGGATGGCCTTGAGTTGCTCTCGCAGGTAGTAGTCCCGCTGGTTGTCGGACATCTGCTCCCGGGCCCGGTTCTGGATCTCCATGTCCAGGCCCAGAATCTCCACCTCCCGGCACAGCAGGCGGTAGAGCCGCTCCAGGCGGCGCACCGGCCTCAGCTCCTCCAGCACCGCCTGCTTATCGCTGTTGCGCATGGCGATGTTCTGGGCAATAAAATCAGCGATGTACCCGGGGTCCTCACTGGCCAAGACATTGATAAGCAGATCGGGCGCGGTCTTGGGAGCCAGCTCGGTATACTGCTGGAACATCTCGTAAGTGGAGCGAATGAGGGCCTCGGTCTTGGCGGAGTTGTTCCCTGTCTTCTCTTTGGGGATGGTGCGTACTACCGCCTCCAGATAGGGGCTGGTGCGCTTGAGCTCCTCCAGGTTGCCCCGGCACATGCCCTCCACCATCACCCGCACATTGTCCCCGGGCATGCGCAGAATCTGCCGCACTTTGGAGACGGTGCCGACGGTGTAAAGGTCTTTTGCTTCCGGCTTCTCTACCGACAAGTCCTTCTGCCCCACCAGGAACACCGGGTCGCCGGCGGTCATGGCTTCCTCCAGGGCTTTGATGGAGATCTCCCGGGCTACGTCAAAATGGATGAGTACATTGGGAAAGATGGTCAGGCCCCGCAGGGCGATGACGGGCATGGTGCTGACCTCCTGGGTCGTCCAGTCCTTTTCCATGAAAATCACTTCCTCTCAAGGGGTTTTAGGGGGCTCTCTCCCCCATGGATAGAGACAAAACAGCCCCGGGCCCGCCGTTTTCCGGGGACCGCGGGGCTGTTGTCAAATTTGATCAGCCAGCGTGGGTACCGGGCAGTCCGCCCCGCTCCGCGTGCAGTGTGGCCTTCCCTAAGGGAGGCCGCTGGGTGCGCTGGGGATCCCGCTGGATCTCCGGAGGCTCCCCGTCGCGGATGCAGGCAGCGGTGATGGTCACCTTGGCAATGGTGGGGTCGGAGGGCACGTCGTACATGATCTTGGTCATCACGTCCTCCAGAATGGCCCGCAGGCCACGGGCGCCGATGCCCCGCTCCACCGCCCGGTCGGCCACCGCCTCCAGGGCGTCGTGGGTGAAGTCCAGCTCCACGTCGTCGTACTCCAGCAGCTTCTGATACTGCTTCACCAGAGCGTTCTTGGGCTCGGTAAGGATCTGCACCATCTGGTCCCGGTCCAGGGACTCCAGCGTGGTGATGATGGGCAGACGGCCCACCAGCTCAGGGATAATGCCGAACTTCAGCAGATCCTGAGGCTGGATCTCCTTCATCAGTTCGCCCACGTTGCGCTCCTTCTTGCTCTGGATCTCAGCCCCAAAGCCCAGAGAGCGCTTATCCAGGCGGCTCTCAATGATCTTATCAATGCCATCGAAGGCACCGCCGCAGATGAACAGAATGTTCTTGGTGTCGATCTGGATGAACTCCTGGTGGGGGTGCTTCCGGCCGCCCTGAGGAGGCACGTTAGCCACAGTACCCTCCAGGATCTTCAGCAGAGCCTGCTGCACACCCTCGCCGGACACGTCACGGGTGATGGAGGTATTCTCGCTCTTCCGGGCGATCTTATCCATCTCGTCGATATAGATGATGCCCCGCTCAGCCAGCTCGATGTCGTAATCAGCAGCCTGGACCAGGCGCAGCAGAATATTCTCCACGTCGTCGCCCACGTAACCGGCCTCGGTGAGGGTGGTGGCATCAGCGATGGCGAAGGGCACCTTCAGCACCCGGGCCAGGGTCTGGGCAAACAGGGTCTTGCCGCAGCCGGTGGGGCCCATGAGCAGGATGTTGCTCTTCTGCAGCTCCACATCTTCCGCTCCGCCAAAGTAGATACGCTTATAGTGGTTGTACACCGCCACAGACAGGGCCACCTTGGCCTTCTCCTGGCCGATGATATACTGGTCCAGCACAGCGTGGATCTCCCGGGGGGCGGGGATGGTGTCGGGAATGGCGCTCTCCAGGGTGTCCTGGACCAGCTCCCCCTCGTCCTCCAGAATGCTCATGCACAGCTGCACGCACTCATTGCAGATATAGGCACCCGGCCCGGCGATGAGGCGGCGCACCTGATCCTGATGCTTTCCGCAGAAGGAACAGCGGACAGACCGCTTTTCGTCGTTTTTTGCCATGAAACTATTACCTCAAATTCTCTTGATACACGCAGGGCGCGCCGACCTGCGGCGCAGGTCCCCTTACCGCTTCTCGATCACCCGGTCAATGAGGCCGTACTCCAGAGCCTCCTGGGCGGACATGAAGTTGTCCCGCTCACAGTCGGCAGTGACCTGCTCGATGCTCTTGCCGGTGTTCTCGGCCAGAATGCGGTTCATGCGCTTCTTCACCACTTCCAACCGCTTCAGGTGCAGAGCCATATCGGTGATCTGTCCCTGGGTACCGGCAGAGGGCTGGTGAATCATGATCTCGGAGTTGGGCAGCGCCAGACGCTTGCCCTTGGCGCCGGCAGAGAGCAGGAACGCACCCATGCTGGCGGCCAGACCGATGCAGATGGTGGACACATCGCACTTGACATACTGCATGGTGTCATAGATGGCCATGCCCGCGGTGACAGAGCCGCCGGGGCTGTTGATGTAGAACTGAATGTCCTTGTCCGGGTCCTGGCTCTCCAGATACAGCAGCTGAGCAACCACCAGAGAGGCCGTGGTGTCATTGACTTCCTCGGACAGGAAGATAATGCGGTCATTGAGCAGACGGGAGAAAATGTCGTAGGACCGCTCGCCCCGGTTGGTCTGCTCCACTACATAAGGAACTAAACTCATGGAAATGACTCCTTTTCAAAACAGTGATACCAAAGTATGCCCGTAAAATTGGAACATGATTCCTTTTTTGGGCGCAAAACACCCGAATACAGGTGTCCCCGGTCTCCCCTGCCATAACGCACACACGCCCGGGGCGGCAATTTCTGCCGCCCCGGGGTGGATATCGGCTGGATTTTACTCCGCCTTGGGCTCCTCTGCAGACTCCTCAGTCTTCTTCTTGCGGGTGCGCTTGGGCTTCTCCTCGCCCTCGGCGCTCTCGTCCGCAGCAGCCTTCTTGCGGGTACGCTTGGGCTTCTCGGCCTTCTCCTCAGCGGGCTCCTCCTTCTTGGGGGCCTCGCCCACCACAGCCTGAGCAACCACAAAGTCGCTGGCCTTCTGCAGGCGCAGGTCGTGCTCCAGCATGTCCACAGAGATAGCAGCCTTCACCTGATCCTCGGTGAGGTTGTACTGCTGGGCCAGCTTGGCGATCTCCTTGTTCCGGTCCTCCTCGGTGATCTCGATCTTCTCGGCATCGGCCACCGCAGACAGGGCCAGCTCCAACTGAACCTGACGCAGAGCGGAGGGCTTGGCAGAAGCGCGCATCATCTCGGGGGTCATGCCCATCATCTTCAGGTAGTCATTCATGGACATGCCCTGGCTCTGCATGCGCATGGCATACTCGTCCATCACCTTGTCCAGCTGGGTCTCCACCATACCGTCGGGGATCTCAGCCTCCATGTTGTCGATGAGCTGCTCCAGAATGGCGCTCTCAAAGGCCTCCTGGGCCTGATTCTCACGGCGCTGCTTGAGCTTCTCGCCCAGATCCTTCTTGAAGTCGGCCAGGGTCTCAAACTCAGACACGTCCTTGGCAAACTCGTCGTCCACCTCGGGAGCCTGAGACTCCTTAATCTCCTTGACCTTCACATGGAACACCACGGCCTTGCCGGCCAGATCCTTCACGTAGTCCTCGGGGAAGGTGATATCCAGATCCTTCTCCTCGCCCACGCTCATACCGATGAGCTGATCCTCAAAGCCGGGCACGAAGGAGCCGGAGCCGATCTCCAGGCTGTAATCGGTGCCCTTGCCGCCCTCAAAGGGCTTGCCGTCCTCGAAGCCCTCGAAGTCGATGACAGCGGTGTCGCCCATGGCGATGGGACGCTCCACGCTCACCAGACGGGTGGCGCGCTTGATATAGGGCTCCAGCTCGTTGTCGATGTCGGCGTCGGTGACCTCGTTGCAGGTCTTGGGGGCCTGCAGGCCCTTATACTCGCCCAGCTTCACCTCGGGGCGCACGGAGACCAGAGCGGTGAAGGTCAGGCCGTCCTTGCCTACCTCCACGATATCCATGACAGGGTGGCCCATATCCTCCAGGCCCTGCTCCTTCACAGCCGCCTCATAGGCGCCGGGGTACACATCGTTGATGGCATCTTCATAAAACACGCCGGAGCCGTACATACCCTCGATGATCTTCCGGGGGGCCTTGCCCTTACGGAAGCCGGGGACGCTGATGCGGCTGCGGTTCTTCAGGTAAGCCTTCTGAACAGCGGCCTCAAACTCGTCGGCCTCCACCTGGATGGTCAGCTCGACCGTGCTCTTTTCTTTCTTCTCAACGTTAGTGACCTTCATGTAACATTTCCTCCTGTGAGCGCCCATTGGGAACGTGCCCGCAAGGCGCCTTGTATACTTTCGCCATGGTATTTTACCAGATAATAACCTGTTTGACCAGACTAATTTTCGGAAATTTCCGCAAAATTTCCTTTTTGTTGCTTAATCCAGCAGTTTTTCCGGCCGGAAGCCCAGGAAATCTGCCGCAATGAGGCGGTATTCCACGCTTCCAACCTGTCCGGAGATCGCCAGGCGGTGGCTTCCGCCGTGGAGATGCCCGTAAAAGCAGCGCCGCACGCCATAGGCTTCCAGCATGTCCAGAATCTCCTGACAGCGGTAGCCCTGGTAGAGGGGCGGGTAGTGGAGAAAGCAGTATTTCTCCCTCTCCCCCGCCGCCTTCAGCGACGCCTCCAGGCGCATCAGCTCCCGGTTAAAAATTTTCGCGCTGTGTTCCCCACGGTCCTCCTCGTAAAACCATCCCCGGGTCCCGCACAGGGCCAGCTCACCGTACAGGCGGCAGTTGTTGTGCAGGATCTCCAGCGTAGAAAACCCGTGCTCGGCAAAAAAGCGCTCCATCTTGGCGGCGGTGGTCCACCAGTAATCGTGGTTGCCCTTCAGGAGAATTTTCCGCCCGGGCAGCGCATCCAGAAAGGCGAAGTCCTGCTCCGCCTGTTCCAGGCTCATGCCCCAGGACAGATCTCCGCACAGCACCACGGTATCTTCCGCCTTGATGTCGGAAAACCCCTCCCGGAGCTTATCCACGTAGCCGCGCCAGCCTCCGCCGAACACATCCATGGGCTTGTCCACACCCAGAGACAAATGGGTATCCCCAATGGCGTAAAGGGCCATGTACGCAACTCCTTTTCCTTACTTAAGCATGTCCAGCACCGCATCCACCATGTGGTCCTTCTCCTCGGTGCGCTGGAAGCGGGCCTTCTTGCCCCGCAGGCCTGCCAGAGGCGCGGGCACGGGCTGCCCGGTCTTCTCGCTGAGCTGATCCAGAATGTCCAGACCCTCCCGCAGGTTGGTCTCCCCTAAGGCACCCAGCACATTGTCACAGAACTTGAAGGGGCTTGCGGTAGAGGCCACCACGGTGGGCGTGTTGTCTCCGGTCTCCTCCCGGTACTGGGTGAGAGCAGAGAAGCCAACCGCGGTGTGGGGGTCGATGAGGTAGTCGAAGTTGCGATAGATCGTGCCGATGACCTTCTGGGTCACGGTATCGTCGCAGCAGTAGCCCACAAACAGGCGCTGGATCTTCTCCAAAACTTTGTCGCTTACCTGATAGCGTCCGGTCTGGCTGAGCTCCTCCATGTACTCCCGCACCTGCTGGTTCTCCCCGGTGATGGCGTAGAGCAGACGCTCCAGATTGCTGGAGATCAGGATATCCATGGAAGGAGACATGGTATTGTAAAAGGTGCGATTGCGGTCATACACGCCAGTGCGCAAAAAGTCGGTAAGTACATTGTTGCTGTTGGAGGCGCAGATCAGCTTGTTGATGGGCACACCCATGTCCCGGGCGTAGTAGGCAGCCAGGATATTGCCAAAGTTGCCGGTGGGCACGCACACATTGATGGGATCGCCCAGCTGGATCTTCTCGTCCCGCACCAGGTCGCAGTAGGCAGAGATGTAGTAGACGATCTGAGGCAGCACCCGGCCCCAGTTGATGGAGTTGGCCGAGGAGAGGAAGAAGCCACGCTGGGCAAGCTCCTCCCGCAGCTTCTCATCGGAGAACAGCTTCTTCACGCCGGTCTGGGCGTCGTCGAAGTTGCCCACCACGGAGCAAACGCCTACGTTGTCCCCCTCCTGGGTGACCATCTGCAGCTCCTGAATGGCAGACACGCCGTCCTTGGGATAGAACACCAAAATCCGGGTATGGTCCACATCCTTGAAGCCCTCCAGGGCGCCCTTGCCGGTGTCGCCCGAGGTAGCCACCAGAATGCACACCGTCTTCTCCTCCTCCTGCTTGCGCAGAGAGGCAGTGAGCAGGTGAGGCAGCATCTGCAGGGCCATATCCTTAAAGGCACAGGTGGGACCGTGCCACAGCTCCAGGCAGAAGGTGTTGCTGTCCAGGGCACGCACCGGAGCCACAGCCGGAGTGTCAAACTTTTCCGGGCCGTAAGCGGCGTTGGCAAAGTCAGTGAGCTCCTTTACAGTGAACTCATCCAAAAACAGCTTCATCACATACACTGCCCGCTGCTGATAGGACATGTCCTTCAGCTCCTCCAGGGCACGGCGGGGCAGCTTGGGCAGATACACGGGGGTGAGCAGACCGCCGTCGTCGGCCAGGCCCTTGGCGATGGCCTGGGCAGCGGAGAACTGCTGCTCCCGGTCTCTTGTGCTGATGTATTGCATGGTGATTCCTTCCATTCTTTTCAAGGATTCTCTCCGGCGGCAGGCCAGAGAATGGTTCTCTAAGGTATTATTATGCCAGCTTTCTCCGGCTTGGTCAAGTTCCATCCAAGAAAAGCTGACACTTCATTTTGGATTTTTTCAAAATGCGTCCGCAAGATGTCGTATTTTGGGAGATTTTGTCTCTCTCCCCTGGGATGCCAGCACCTCAATGACGTCAAAACGGGGCTGGAGGGCGGTGGGATGCTGCTGGAGGTAGAGCTGAGCGGTGGTACGCAGGCGCTGCTGCTTGCGCCAGTCCACAAACTCCCCCGCCGTGCCGAAGGCGGTGCTGCGGCGCAGCTTCACCTCCACAAAGCACAGATAGGTCTTGTCCTGGGCGATAAGGTCGATCTCCCCGAACCTGCACCGCCAGCCAGCGGCCACGATCTCATAGCCCTGCTGACGCAAGTAGTCTGCCGCCAGGGCCTCTCCCCACCGTCCCAGCAGACGGCTCTCCTGCCCGCTCATAGATTTTTTAAAAAGGTCCGGCGGTGGATGGGACTGGGACCGTAGGTGCGCAGGCGCTCATAGTGAAGTTTTGTCCCGTACCCCTTGTGCTTCTCAAAGGCATATTCGGGATACACGCTGGCCATCTCCATCATATAGTGGTCCCGGCTCACCTTAGCCAGAATAGAGGCTGCAGCAATAGACATCGACAAGGAATCTCCCTTTACAACGCAGAGGTGGGGCGTGGTGACCGCTGCTGTCTTGCCGTGGTCCCGGTTGCCGTCCACCAAGGCAAAGTCGGCAGGGACTTTTAGGCCATCGATGGCCAGCTGCATGGCTTTCATCCGGGCGCTGAGAATATCGGTGCGGTCGATCTCCTCCGCCTCCACCCGGGCCACCGACCAGGCCAAGGCCAACTCTTGAATGACGGGGAAAAGCGCTTCCCGGCGCTTCTCCGTCAGCTTTTTGGAGTCATCCAGGCCCGGAATCTCCACCCCAAAGGGCAGGATCACCGCCCCGGCGTATACCGGTCCGGCCAGGGGACCGGCCCCCGCCTCGTCGCAGCCGCACACAGCGGCATAGCCCTGCTCCCGGGCCTGCTGCTCATAGTCCCAGCCTGCCATGGTTTTCTGCCTCCTCTTCCCTGTTCTTGTCTCTTAAACCTCCTGGGGCTGCTCCAGGGTAAAGCGTCCCAGCTTGCCGCCCCGGTACTCGTCCAACAGCACCCGGGCCATTCGCTCCGTGTCAAATTCACCGCCGGAGATCCGCATACCCCGCTTCTGGGCGCAGGTCTCCAGAAGGCGGTATCCGTAGGCCACGTCGTTCTCTTCCTTTTCCCGCTCCGGTACAGCAGACAGTTTGTAGCCTGCGGCCAGGGCGTCGGGATAATGGGTGGCCAGGAACGTCATGAGATGACAGCCCAGGGTCTCCACGTCCATAATCTCGTCCTTCACCGCCCCGGTAAAGGCCAGGCGCAGGCCAATCTCCTCGTCCTCAAATTTGGGCCACAGAATGCCCGGGGTGTCCAGCAGCTCCAGGCCCCGGTCCACGGTGACCCACTGCTTGCCCCGGGTGACGCCGGGCCGGTCCCCTGCCTTGGCGGTTTTCCGTTTCGCTACCTTATTGATAAAGGTAGATTTGCCCACGTTAGGCACACCCACGATCATGGCCCGCACGGGGCGGCCCACCAGGCCGCGCTCCTGCCAGCGGGCGATCTGGTCCTTCAGCACACCCTGGACTACGTTAGAAAACTGGTTGACCCCCTTGCCTGTCTTGGCGTCGGTCTCCAGCACAGAGCAGCCCCGTGCCCGGAACCAGTTGCCCCAAGCCTTATTCTGGGCGGGGTCAGCCTGGTCGGCCCGGTTTAAAATCACCAGCCGGGGTTTTCCGGCGCAGATGGAGTCAATGTCCGGATTGCGGCTGGAGATGGGGATGCGGGCGTCGATGATCTCCACTACAATATCTACATTTTTCAGATCGGCTTCGATCTGCCGCCGGGTCTTGGTCATGTGCCCGGGGTACCACTGTATATTCATGCTGTTTCCTCCTTCCGTCGGTACGAAAAAAGGAGCGGTTTTGCACCGCTCCTTTCTCGTACTTGGATTACAGGGCCTCCTTGACCTTGGCCGCCTTGCCCACGCGGCTGCGCAGGTAGTACAGCTTGGCGCGGCGGACCTTGCCGTGACG
>CABVDR010000044.1 GCA_902497145.1 uncultured Oscillospiraceae bacterium | reverse complement strand
TGGACTCCCTGGGCAACACCACCGCCGCCACCGGCAAGGGCTTTGCCATCGGCTCTGCCTCCCTCACCGCTTTGGCACTGCTGGTATCCTATGTGAACATTGTACAGACCAAGACCCCTGAGGTGCTGGACCTTACCCTCACCAATCCCCTGATGCTGGTGGGCCTGTTTGTGGGGGCCATGCTCACCTTCGTCTTTTCCGCCCTCACCATGAGCGCGGTGCAGTCCGCAGCCCAATCCATCGTGGTGGAGGTGCGCCGCCAGTTTAAAGAGATTGCAGGCATCATGGAGCACGAGACCGACCCGGACTATGCCTCCTGCGTGGCCCTGTGCACCAAGGGCGCGTTGAAGGAGATGGTGGTCCCCGCTCTGCTGGCCATTGTGGTGCCCATCCTCACCGGCCTCATCTTAGGCCCCATCGGCGTGGTGGGCCTGCTGGGTGGCGTGTCGGTGACCGGCTTTGCCATGGCGGTGTTCATGTCCAACGCGGGCGGTGCCTGGGACAACGCGAAAAAGTACATCGAGGCAGGCCACCACGGGGGCAAGGGCTCCGACTGCCACAAGGCCGCCGTGGTGGGCGACACGGTGGGCGACCCCTTCAAGGACACCTCCGGCCCCTCCCTCAATATCCTCATCAAGCTGGTGTCCACGGTGTCCATCGTGTTCTCCGGATTGGTAGTAGCTTTTCACATTTTGTAATTTTTCTCCCAGATATAACAAAGAGGACCCGGCTCAGGCCAGGTCCTCTTTTATTTTCTGCCTTTAGTCTTCATATGGATAAAACTGAATGGCCGTCCAATTGGTTGCAAAGCTGCCCATGCCGTTCCAGAGTCCCTGTTTTTCATGCTGCTCCGCCGTGGTCAGGGGGTAATTCCACAGCCCTTCTTGATGGGTATAGTTCATCCAGGAATCCAGACTCCAGCTGTCGTCCAGCACCTCCACCTGATAGGTGAGGTAGCCCCGGCAGTTTTCCCCATCCAGTGGGATAGAAAACAGAGCCATAGGCCAGTGGTTTTCCTCTGTGCCCATCATAAACGAATGGGTGGTGTAGTCCTCCACACTCAGGCGATAGTAATCTCCCAGGTAGGTAGTTCCATTCCGGTCATAGAGCAGCCGACCGGTGACCGTTCCCTCCATGCGGTAACCGTCCCTTGTCTCTCGGTCGGTAGGCCAGAGGACAATACACTCGGTGGTGCGGTATTTAGGCTGGATCTGCCACTGGAAGTGGTGGATGATCTGCCACCGCTTGCCCGGCAGCTCCACCGCCAGGTTCGTTACCTTCAGATTACGGCTCTCTGTGTCCACAGGGAAGGACTCCTCTGTGACCTTTGCCTCTGCCCGCAGGGCGCCCTCCAGGCCGGACAGGTCCTCCGCTGACAGGTCGTCCGCCACCTGCTCCGGCACCCCCAGCTCCACCAGGTTAGAGCGGACCTCCTCCAGGCCAGCCTGCTCCCCCTCCGGCCTTGGCCACCACTCCATGGGGTAGCGGCCAAAGAGAAGGGTAGCCGCCGGGATACACACCAGCAGCGCCGCAAACCAGATGACCAGGATACGACCGTCGGATACCCGCACCGGGGCCGCCTGCACCTGATAGCCCGCCTCATCCAGCAGATGAGGCAGCTTGGCCAGGCTGCGCAGGATCAGGATATAGACCACCAGGATAGCCCCTACTAAGATTAGCCCCTGGACGTTCAGCATGGCAAGGGCAGCCAGCACCAGATAGAACCAGATCAGCGCCCCGGCGGCTTTCGCCTCGGCTGGCTGTCCCGCCCGGCGGCGCACCTCTTTGATGGCCTGCCACAAACAGATATATTGGATCAGGGGAAGCAGCAGTACGGAATAGGACACCCCATACAGGGGATGTTCTGAGGCCCAGATGGTGGCATTGAGTATAAAACCAGTAAACCGGAGCGCTGCCTGGATCAAACTGATGACCCAGCAGGCGGCAAACCACCGGTTCTCCCGCCGCAGAGCCCGGAATCCCAGCCACAGCAGCACGATACCCACAGCCGTCATCAAATATTGTACGATCCATACATTTAGGGTACACGTGGTCAGACCGATGCCCCAGACAATGCGGACCATCGCCCGCCGCCAGGGGGTGATTTTCTCCTCCACCTCCGGGGGAGGGGGCAATTCACCGGCCTCTTCGGTCAGCAAAACGTCCAGCTTGTCCTCCTCACGCATGGTATTCACCTCCCAGCGCCTTCTGCAGCTTTTTGCGCAGGCGATACAGCTTGCCCTCCACCGCCCGCTCGCTGATTCCCAGCTCGGCGGCCATCTGCCGGGTGGACTGTAAGTAGTAATATTTCCGATAAAACAGCACCTGCTCCGGGTGGGACAACTTGCGAATGGCCTGCTGAAGCCGCTCCCGCTCCTCCGACTTGAGCACCTGCTCCTCCGGACCGTCCCCAGGATGGGGCAGCTTCTCATCCCACTCCGCCCGGCCCGCCTCCCGGCGGCGCTGGGCTCTTCTCCGGTTGAGGGCCGCATTCCGGGCCAGGGCAGTGAGCCAGGTGGTAAAGCTGCCTTTCTCCGGGTCAAACTGCCCCCGGGCCTGCCACACCTGATGGAGCACATCGGCCAGGCACTCCTCCCGCTCCTGCTTGTCCTCCAGAATGGCGAAAATCACATAATTCAACAGCGGCGTATAGGCCGCCGACACCCCATCCAGGGCGTCCGGCTCCCCGGCCATCAGGCGGCGTACCGCCTCCTCTCCCTTCATGGCCCTCCACCTCCTTTGCTCTGTCTCTACTTTATTATACACGGCCCGGCGCCCCATCCCACGGCGTTTTTCCAAAATATTGGCGTCCAAATTCTTTTTTCTTGGTCTCTTTTGCTCTTGATAATATCCTACTAATTTAGTAGGATATTATCACAGAATGGAGCTCGGAAAAACGGGCAAAACTACTGCTACCAATGAAAGGAGCGTTACCTATGATCAATGTACGAAAGGCCGCGGTGATTGGCTGCGGTTTCGTGGGAGCTTCCATCGCCTTCAGTTTGATGCAGCGGGGCCTGTTCTCCGAGCTGGTGCTCATCGACGCCAACCGTGAGAAGGCGGAGGGCGAGGCCATGGACCTGAGCCACGGCCTGCCCTACACCGCCTCCATGCGCATTTACGCCGGAGACTATGACGATGTGGCCGACTGCGCCATGGTCATCGTCACCGCCGGGGCCAACCAAAAGCCCGGCGAGACCCGCCTGGACCTGATCGGCAAAAACGTGGCCATCTTGAAGAGCATCATCCCCCAGCTCACCAGCCGGAATTTCAAGGGCATCCTGATGATCGTCTCCAACCCGGTGGATGTGCTCACCTACGCCGCCTGGCGGATGTCCGGCCTGCCTGCTCACCGGGTCATCGGCTCTGGCACCGTGCTGGATACCGCCCGCCTCAAATACCTGCTCAGCCAGGAGCTGGGGGTGGACAGCCGCAACGTCCACGCCGCCATCATCGGCGAGCACGGGGACAGCGAACTGGCGGTGTGGAGCAGCGCCAACATCTCCAGCGTGGATCTGGACCAGTTCTGCACCCTGCGGGGCATCCAGGACCAGGCCGCTCTGCGGGACCGGATCTACCACGAGGTGCGGGACAGCGCCTATGAAATCATCCAGCGCAAGGGAGCCACCTACTACGGCATCGCCATGGCGGTGGCCCGCATCGCCGAGTGCGTGATGAAGGATGAGCACGCCATGCTCCCCGTGTCGGTACTGCTGGAGGGTCAGTACGGCTTGGACGGCCTGTGCCTGAGCGTCCCCTCCATTGTGGGTGAGAACGGCGTGGAGACCGTGCTGGAGATCCCCCTGGACGAAACGGAGCGGCAGGCGCTCCTCTCCTCTGCCCAGCAGCTCAAAGAGGTCATTGCCACCCTGGATCTGCCTTAAACAATTTTATGAAAATGCCGGAGAGAACGCATTCTCTCCGGCGTTTTGTTTATAGGCTCTGAATGTCCGCCACCAGGGCGTCCACATCCTCCTCCCGGGTGGCCCAGCTGGTGCAGAACCGCACCGCCGCCCGGTCCTCATCCACGCTCTGCCAGAAGGAGAAGGCGTACTTCTCCTCCAGCTTGTCCCGCTGCGCTTTGGTCAAAATGGGGAACTGCTGGTTGGTGGGGGATGGGTGGAGCATGGGGATACCCTTGGCCGCAAAGGCCTCCGCCAGCTTCTGGGCCAGGGCCACGGTGCGGCGGCCCAGCTGCTCATAGAGGCCATCCTGGAAGAGGACCTCAAACTGGATCCCCAGCAGACGCCCCTTGGCCAGCATGCCGCCCATGCGCTTGATCATGTACCGGAAGTCCTTCTGGATGGCGGGGTCGGGGATGACCACCGCCTCCCCAAACAGGGCCCCCACCTTGGTGCCGCCAATGTAGAAGACATTGGCCAATCTGGCCAGGTCGGGGAGGGTCACGTCATTCTCCTCCGCCCCCAGGCCGTAGCCGCACCGGGCTCCGTCGATATACAGGGGCAGGTGGTACTCGTCGCAGGCCGCCCGGATGTCCTCCAGCTCCGAGAGGGTATAGAGGGTGCCCTCCTCGGTGGGCTGGGAGAGGTAAACGAGACCGGGCTGGACCATGTGCTCGTGGGTGGCGTCTCCCCAATGGGTCTCACAGGCCAGGCGAATCTCTTGTGCTGTGATCTTCCCGTCCTTGGCGGGCAGAGGGAGCACTTTGTGGCCGCTGGCCTCAATGGCTCCTGTCTCGTGGACGTTGATGTGCCCCGTCTGGGCGCACAGGGCCCCCTGGTAGGGCCGGAGGATAGAGGCAATCACGGTGGCGTTGGCCTGGGTGCCTCCCACCAGAAACTCCACCGCCGCCTCCGGGGCCTGACAGGCCTGACGGATGAGCTCCCGGGCGTGGTCACAGTGGGGGTCCAGGCCGTAGCCCGCTGTCTGCTCCAAATTGGTCTCCACCAGGGCCTCCAGAATCTTGGGGTGGGCCCCCTCCCCGTAGTCGCATTCAAACCGAATCATATGCTTGCTCCCTTCCCGCCCTTTGGAAAGGGCGCTTGTGTTTTTCTATCATACCGCGCCAGACGCTCCCACGCAAGCCGGTTTGGCCCCGTTTTTGTAATATTGCACATTTTATGTTTTTCCTCTTCCCTTTCTGTGGGCAATCTGCTACAATGGGTTTAGTAACATCATAACATAAGGAATTTGGTCGGACGCTCCGCCCCAAGGTGCGGAGGCCCGGCCTTTCTACGCCCGCCGCTTTCTGCGGCGCAAAAGGAGGAACATCAGCATGGACGAGCTTCTGGAGCAGCTGATTGAGGAAAATCGTCACTATACCAAGGAGGGCCGTCTGGCCAACTACATCCCGGAACTGGCCAAGGCCAATCAGGACGATCTGGGGATCTATGTGGTCTCCAGCGACGGAAAAACCAGCTTCGCCGGAGACTTTCAAAAGCGCTTTACCATCCAAAGTATCGTAAAACCGCTCTTTTTACTCTTGGCCCTGATAGACAACGGGGAGGAGATGGTCCGCGCCCACGTGGGCGTAGAGGCCACCGGCAAACCCTTTGACGCCATCAACTACACCGACCAGGCCCTGCTCAACGAGCACCTCAATCCCATGGTAAACATGGGGGCCATTCTGCTGTGCACCCTCATCAAGGGGAACACCTACGAGGAGCGCTTCCAGCGTCTACTGGAGCTGACCCGGAAGGTGGCTGGCAACCCGGACATCGACATCAGCCAGGCGGTCTATCAGTCCGAGAAGCGCACCGGCAGCCGCAACCGGGCTCTGGCCTTCCTGCTCAAGAGCCACGGCCTCATTCAAGACGACGTGGAGGAGGTACTGGACTGCTACTTCAAGGCCTGCTCCATCCTGGTCAACTGCAAGGATCTGGCCAATATCGGCTTCGTCTTTGCCAATCGGGGCCGCCGTCCGGTATCGGAGGAGCGGGTGTTTTCGGGCCGCTACGCCCACTATGTCAACGCCATCCTCATGACCTGCGGCATGTACAACGGCGCGGGGGACTTTGCCATCAAGGTGGGCCTGCCCGCCAAAAGCGGCGTAGGCGGCGGCATCATGGCCGTCTCCCCCACCCGCATGGGCATCGGCATCTACTCCCCCGGCCTGGACGACAAGGGCAACAGCCTGGCCGGCATCCACGTTTTGGAGGATTTGAGCCGCAAGCTGTATCTCAGCGTCTTTTAACCATCAAAAAATTGCCGTCCCGATGGGACGGCAATTTTTTTACACCTGTCAGTCCAGCGCCTTCTCCAGGGCACGGATGACGATTTTCATGGCCTTAATGCGGGCGTAGCGCTTATCCACCGACTCCAGGATATACCAGGGGGCGTTCTCCGTATTGGTACGGGCCAGCATCTCGTTGACCGCCACCTGATACTCGTCCCACTTCTCCCGGTTGCGCCAGTCCTCGTCGGTGATCTTCCAGCGTTTTTCCGGGGTGTTCTCCCGGGCCTGGAAGCGCTGGAGCTGGGTGTCCTTGTCGATCTGCACCCAGAATTTCAGCACCACCGCCCCGGCGTCGGTGAGCTCCCGCTCAAACTCGTTGATCTCGTCGTAGGCCCGCTGCCAGTCCTCCAAGGTACAGAAGCCCTCCAGCCGCTCCACCATCACCCGGCCGTACCAGCTGCGGTCAAAGATGGCGATGTGGCCTGTCTTGGGCAGTTTGCGCCAGAAGCGCCACAGATAGTGGCGGTGCTTTTCGTCCGGTGTGGGGCTGGCGATGGGTACCACCTCATAGCCCCGGGGATCCAGGGCGGAGGCCAGGCGCTTGATATTGCCCCCCTTGCCCGCGGCATCCCAGCCCTCGTAGGCGATGACTACGGGAATTTTTTTGCGGTAGAGCTGGTTATGAAGATCCTCCAGCTTCTCCCGGCACGCATCCAGCTCCCGCTGGTACTTGTCCTTGTCCAGGGACTTGTCCAGCTTCACCTTCTCCAGAGGCTGGATGTCCACCAGGGGCCAGCGATATACCGGCGGCTCCGCCGTGGGCGGACAGCGCAGGGCAGCGGTAATCTG
Source organism: uncultured Oscillospiraceae bacterium (assembly GCA_902497145.1). GTDB lineage: Bacteria > Bacillota > Clostridia > Oscillospirales > Oscillospiraceae > Lawsonibacter. The sequence continues at coordinate 14,705 of CABVDR010000044.1, read as the reverse complement.
CTGGTAGAGCCAGTCGGCCGCCGCCAGCTGGGCACAGGGGCCTACCGTGCCGTCGATCACCTTCCAGGGCGCCCAGTCGGTGTGGGTGGCCTGCATAAAGTCGTCAAAGGCGGCCTGGGTGCGGTGGTAGTTCTTGTTCTGCCGCCAGTCGTTCTCCCCCGCCCGCCAGGCGGTGTCCTTATTCTTCTCCAACTTCTCCAGGCGCTTGCGCTGGGTATCCTGCTCGATGTGCAAAAACAGCTTCACCAGCAAGTAGCCCCCCGCCGCCAGCTGCCGCTCAAAGAGGTTGACGCTCCCCAGCCGCCGCTGATATTCCCCGTCGGACAGGTCGCCCCGCAGCCGCTCCCGCACCGTCTCGTCCATCCACCCGGAGTCCAGGAATAAGATTTTGCCCTGTTCGGGGATGGCCTCGAAGTGGCGCTTGAGGAAGGGCCAGCGCCGCTCCTCCTGGGTGGGCATGGTCACGCTGCGCACCAGAAAGCCCCGGGGGTCCAGCTCCCGGATGAGGGAGCGGATGACGCTGCCCTTTCCCGCCGCACCCCAGCCCTCGATAAGCACGATCACCGGCAGGCCCGCCGCCTTAATAGGCTGCTGCAACCCCGCCAGGTCCAGCCGCCGGGCTTTCAGGCGGGCCTTGCACTCCGCCTCATCCGATTTTTTCTGGTTGAAGTTCCACTCCTCCAGCATAAAAAGCGCCCCCTTTGTTTTTTCTTTAGTGTACACGCGCGGGGCGGAAAATACAATGAAAAAACGCGCCAAAAAGAGGAGTTTTTCCTCTTTTTGACGCGCAGCTGGGCTTAGCCGCCCAGATAGGCTTTTTTGATCTCGGGGCTGCGGATGAGCTCCTCGCCGGTGCCGGTGGTGACGATCTTACCCGTCTCCAGCACGTAGCCCCGGTGGGCCACGGACAGAGCCATCTGAGCGTTCTGCTCCACCAGCAGAATGGTGGAGCCCTGCTTATTGAGGTTTTTGATGATCTCAAAGATCTGCTCCACCAGCAGGGGTGCAAGGCCCATGGAGGGCTCGTCCAGCATCAGCAGCTTAGGGTGGGACATGAGGGCCCGCCCCATGGCCAGCATCTGCTGCTCGCCGCCGGACAGAGTGCCAGCTACCTGATTACGCCGCTCCTTCAGCCGGGGGAACAGCTCAAAGACCATTTCCAGATCTTTGGGCACACCGGTGGGAGACTGGGTGTAGGCTCCCATCTCCAGGTTCTCCTGCACCGACATCTGCAAAAAGACCCGCCGTCCCTCGGGGACCTGAGCCAGGCCCCGGGAGACCAGCTTGTCCGCCCGGATGTTGGTGATGTTCTGGTCCTGGAAGGTAATGGTTCCGGTGCGGGTATGGAGCAGGCCGGAGATGGTCTGCAGGGTGGTGGTCTTGCCCGCGCCGTTGGCGCCGATCAGGGTGACGATCTCCCCCTGGTTTACCTCAAAGGAGATGTCCTTAATGGCGTGGATGGCGCCGTAGTAGACGTTGATCCCTTCCACCTTCAAAATTGTATCCATGGATCACGCCTCCTTCTGCTTGCCCAGGTAGGCCTCGATGACCACCGGGTCGTTCTTGATCTCGTCGGGGGTACCCTTGGCAATAATCTGGCCGAAGTTGAGCACTGCGATGCCCTCGCAGATCCCCATGACCAGGTTCATGTCGTGCTCAATGAGCAGGATGGCAATGCCGAAGGTGTCCCGGATCTTGACGATGTTCTCCATCAGCTCCGCCGTCTCGGAGGGGTTCATGCCGGCCGCCGGCTCGTCCAGCAGCAGCAGGCTGGGGTTGGTGGCCAGGGCGCGGACGATCTCCAGGCGGCGCTGGGCGCCGTAGGGCAGGGAGCCCGCCTTATACTTGGCCAGGTAGCCCATGTCGAAGATGGACAGCAGCTCCATGGCCCGGTCGTGAGCCACCTTCTCCTCTTTCCAGTAGTTGGGCAGACGGAAGATGCCGCTCCACATCCCGTACTTAATGTGGTTATGAAGGCCCAGCTTTACGTTGTCCTCTACGGTAAGGTTATCAAACAGGCGGATGTTCTGGAAGGTACGGGCAATTCCCGCCTTGTTCACCTGGACGGTATTCATGTTGTGGGTATCCACGCCGTCCAGCAGGATGGTCCCCCGGGTGGGCTGGTACACCTTAGTGAGCAGGTTAAAAACAGTGGTCTTGCCCGCGCCGTTGGGGCCGATGAGGCCGGCGATCTCGGTGCGGCCAATGGCCATGTTGAAGTCCTTGACCGCGGACAGGCCGCCGAAGTCGATGCCCAGGTGGCGGCACTCCAGGATGGGGCTTTTATCAATATCACGCTCGGGAATCTTGTTGGTGCTGGGCACGTCTACAAGCTTCACCGGCTCTTTGGGAATCCGGCTCATTGTGCCCCTCCTTTCTTCTCTTCCGCGTGGGTGCGCAGACGGGCAAAGAAGCCCTGAATGGTGGGATTGTTGGTGGCCAGCATGACCAAGATGAGGACGATGGCGTACACCAGCATGCGGTAATCGGCAAACTGACGCAGGGCCTCAGGCAGGATGGTCAGGGCGGCGGCGGCAACCACGGAGCCCCACATATTGCCCAAACCGCCCAGCACCACAAACACCAGGATCAGAATGGAGGTGTTGAAGTCAAACTTGGTAGCGGTGAAGGTAACCTGGCTGCAGCCGTACAGAGTGCCGGCAGCACCAGCCAGGGCGGCGGAGGTGACAAAAGCGATCATCTTATACTTGGTAACGCTGATGCCGATACTCTCGGCGGCAATGCGGTTGTCCCGGGTGGCCATGATGGCACGGCCAGTGCGGCTGTTAACCAAGTTGAAGATAACCACCAGGGCAATCATCACCAGAACAAAGCCGGCAACAAAGGAGGAAATGCGCTGGGTGTTCATCACGCCCATGGGGCCCTTGATCAGTTGGATGCCACCCTCTCCCAGGGTGTTCTTGTCGGAAAGGAAGCTGAACTGGAAGCCATCCTTGTCTACGCCCAGATAGACGTTGGTCAGCAGGCTCTTAATGATCTCGCCGAAGGCCAGGGTAACGATGGCCAGGTAGTCGCCGTTGAGGCGCAGCACGGGGATGCCGATGAGGAAACCGAAGAAACCGGCCAGGATGGCACCCACCACCATGGCCACAGCCAGGCGCAGGGGGTTAGAGGGGATCACATTGGCCAGAGCGCTGGCGGCGGAACAGCCCAGGAAGGCGCCGATGCTCATAAATCCGGCGTGGCCCAGGCTCAGCTCGCCGGACACGCCTACCACCAGGTTCAGGGCCAGGGCCATGGTGACGTAGGCACAGATGGGGATGAGCTGGCCCTCCAGCACGGAGCCTACGCCGCCATCCTTAAAGGTACGCAGCAGCTGGATGATCACAAAAACCACAATGACCAAGGTATAGGTAAACAGGCTGGATCGGGTGGTCTTGTTCATATTCGCAAGTCGAATCATTCTTACCACCTCACACTTTCTCGCGCACGGTCTTGCCCAGCAGACCGGCAGGCTTGACCAGCAGCACCACAATCAGCACGCCGAACACCACAGCGGTGGACAGCTGGGTGGAGATGTAGGCACTGGCGAAGATCTCGATGATACCCAGCAGCAAACCGCCCAGCAGAGCCCCGGGAATGGAGCCGATGCCGCCGAACACGGCGGCGGTGAAGGCCTTGATACCGGGCATAGAGCCGGTGGTGGGGGTCAGGGTGGGATAGGCGGAGCACAGCAGCACACCGGCAATGGCCGCCAGGGCGGAACCGATGGCAAAGGTCATGGAGATGGTACGGTTGACGTTGATGCCCATGAGCTGGGCCGCGCCCTTATCCTCAGACACCGCCCGCATGGCCTTGCCCATCTTGGTCCTGCCGGTGAACATGGTCAGACACACCATGATCACGATACAGGCCACAATGGTCACCAAAGTCACGTAGGAGATGTTCAGCGGACCGACCTGGAGCTGTCCGCTTCCCACAATGGGGGAGAAAATCTTGGGGCTGGAGGACCAGAGCAGCAGAGCTGCGTTCTGCAAAAAGTAGCTCACACCGATGGCGGTGATCAGCACCGCCAGGGAAGGGGCCTGACGCAAAGGCTTGTAGGCCAGGCCCTCAATCACCACGCCCAGCACGGTACAAACCACCATGGACAGCACCACGCCGGCCAGGGCTGGCACCACGGCAGCAGCCAAGCTGCCCGGCTCAAACATAGGCTCCATACCGGTCACCGTGAAGAAGCAGGCGTAGGCACCCACCATGATCACGTCGCCGTGGGCAAAGTTGAGCATTTTCGCAATGCCATACACCATGGTGTAGCCCAGGGCGATGATGGCGTAGATGCTGCCCAGACTCAGCCCTCGGATCAGATAATCCAACAGGGTCAAGAAATCCATAATTCACTCACCTTTTCTCTTCTCTCTTTTTTAGGCGCATGGGAAAATTGCCGGGCCATCCGGCCCCTTTCCCATGCGTCCCCTTATTCTGCAAGGAAACGGGCGTTCCCAGGGGGCTGACGGGCAGCCCCCTGGGAAGAAAGAACTTGCTTAAAACTGGAATTAGTCCATGCCGACGTAAGCGCCGTCCTTGATGACCATGCCCTTGGGGCTCTTGGACACCGCGCCGGTGCTGTCCCAAGTGATACCAGCGCCGTCACCGGTCAGACCGGTAAAGGTGATGGTGGGGAAGGTGGCCTTCAGCTTCTCGTTGAGCTCGGAAGCACTCATGTCAGGGGTGCAGCCGGCGGTCTCCAGAGCCTGCTTGTAAGCGTAGACGCAGTCATAGGCGTCGGCGGCAAACTGGATGGGGGTCTCGCCGTACTTGTCCTGGTAGGCCTTGACAAAGTTCTGGGTGGCCTCGTCCTCGTCGTCGGCATTGAAGGGGGTCAGCAGCATCACGCCCTCGGCCAGAGAGGTGTCGAAGTTGGCCTGGGTCAGGATACCGTCCATGCCATCCACGCCGAAGAACTTGGGCTCATAGCCCATGGCGTTGGCCTGGGTCAGGATCAGGGAGGCGGCATCATAGTAGATGGGCAGGAACAGCAGGTCGGCTCCGGCCTGCTTGGCCTGGGTCAGCTGCACGGTAAAGTCGTTCTTGCTGTCCGTGGTAAAGGTCGCATTGCCCACTACGTTCAGGCCCAGAGTCTCAGCCTCAGCCACGAACTTGTCCTTGATGCCGGTGGAGTAGTTGTCGTCGCTCTTCCAGATGATAAAGACCTTCTCGCCCAGCTTCTGCTCGGAAATGTACTTGGCGGAAGCGGTGCCCTGGTTGGGGTCGGAGAAGCACATCTGATAGACGTTATCCTTGCCGGAGATCACGTCGGGGGAGGAGGCGGAGGGGGTGAGGGCAAAGATGCTGTCGGCAAAGTTGTAGCTGGAGGTGGCGATGCCGGGCTGAGTGGTGACGGAGCCCAGGGAGATCTGCATGCCCCACTCCTTCAGAACATTGTAGGCGTTGACGGCCTTCTCAGGGTCGTTCACGTCGTCCTCGTAGCGCAGCTCAAACTGAATGGCGCCGCCCTCGGCGTTGATCTCGTCCACGGCGATCTGAGCGCCCCGCTGGGCAGCCAGGCCGTAGATGGAGGCGTCACCGGTCAGGGGGCCGGTGCCGCCCAGCTTAAAGGCGGTGTTGCTGGAGGTGTCGGAGCCGGTGTTGGAACTGGTGCCGGAGCTGGCACTGGAACCGGAACCGGAGCTGCCGCAGGCGGCCAGCGACAGGGTCATCGCCGCTGCCATGGTGAAGGCAAGAAACTTTTTCATAACATTCTCTCCTTACGATTGGATTTTGCTTTGCATTGATATATATAAAAAGCGGCTTCGTTCCTGGGAACGCAGCCGCCTTTTACCTGGTTATATCCCACCTGACGGTGGAGAAGGCTGCGTTCGGTAAGTAATTACGCCCAGAATTACCAGGGCCGCCAGCAGGACGGCCAGAATAATTCGAGTGCTGAGCAGGATGGATACCCCCAGCAAAATAGCAAAAATGGACACCAAAAGAATGGTGTCCATCATGACGTGATTCAGGAAAAAGCGCGCAAAGGAACCAGCCTCACACTGAGGGGCAGCGTGACGCATGCACTGAGATCGAACGTTCGAGCACATCATGTCACACAACTCCTTTCGCACTTCATTGAGATAAATCATTTAAGTTTGTTTTATTTTATGACAGCCCCACCCATTCGTCAATGGGGGTTTCGCACAGAATAGGTGCGATTTTATGTTGAAACACTGTCCCTTCTGCACAGTTTTCAACCCATCAGCCCTCTTCCAGAGGAACTGGAGCCGGTACCTTATCCGGGTCGCTTTCGTGATAGTCCCGGTCAATGCCCTCCAGAGCCACCTCTTGGTCCCCCAGCAGCTGGCTGATCTGCTCCAGACATTTGCCCGCCTTGCTCAGTTCATCGGCGGCGTGGGAGACGGTGGCCTCCACCTGGCTGCGCAGCTCGTCGTACTGCCCCTGCATCTGGTGCAGCCACTGCTCCATCTGCCGGCGTACCTGCCTGGCCTGCTGGTCGGCCTGCTCCTGCACCGCGTGGGCGCGGCAGTGGGCCTGCAGCTCCATACCGGCCGTGCGGTCCTTGACGGCGGCATAGGCGGCGGCGTCCGGCTCCAGAGCGGCAACCCGGGTACGCAGGTTGTCCCGCTCCCGGCGCAGCTGCTCCAGCTCCTCCCCCTGGGTCTTCTCCCGGGTCCGGCTGTCCTGAAGTACCGTCTTGGTCTGCTCCAACTCCCGGCTCAGGTTATCCCGGTCCCGCTGAAAGATGGACTCCCGCTCCTCCAGCTCACTCACACGGCCACGCAGCTGCTCCAGCTCCTGGGTCTGCTGCTCCAGCTGCTTTTCCAGCTCCTGCTGCTTCTGCGCGTTTTCCGCGGATGTCTTTTCCAAGTAATCCAGCACATCCTGCCGGTTAAAGCCGCCCAGGGCGGCGCTTCGAAATGGATGATCCATGGGGCACCTCGTCTCTGCCCCAAAATCCGGGGCGTTTTGTCAGTTTCCGTGTTATTCTACCACACTTCCAAAAGAATTACAATTCTTTCTGTCCTTTTGCCCGTTGCTTTTCATTGACGGCCTAAAATCGGGATGGTATACTATATTAGTTTTAAATGAGACGAGAGGGGTAACTTTATGTGGGTTTCCGACCAATGGAAGGACTATGAGCTCATCGACTGCGGGCGGGGCGAGAAGCTGGAGCGCTGGGGGAATCAGCTGCTGGTGCGGCCCGATCCCCAGGCCATCTGGAACACCCCCCGCACCCACCGGGGCTGGAAGGTAAATGCGGGCCGGTACGCCCGCTCCTCCACCGGGGGCGGCCAGTGGCAGAACAAGTCCATGCCCGCCCGGTGGACGGTATCCTACCGGGACCTTACCTTTAATATAAAGCCCATGAACTTCAAGCACACCGGCCTGTTCCCCGAACAGGCGGCCAACTGGGACTGGGCCCGGGAGCAGATCCAGAAGGCCGGACGCCCCATCAACGTGCTCAACCTGTTTGCCTACACCGGCGGGGCCACTGTGGCCTGTGCGGCGGCGGGGGCCAAGGTGTGCCACGTGGACGCGGCCAAGGGCATGGTCCAGTGGGCGAGGGAAAACGCTAAGAGTTCCGGGCTGGAGGATGCCCCCATCCGCTGGATCGTGGACGACTGCGGCAAGTTTGTGGAGCGGGAGATCCGCCGGGGCCGGAAGTACGACGCCATTATCATGGACCCCCCCTCCTACGGCCGTGGTCCCACCGGCGAGGTGTGGAAGCTGGAGGAGAACCTCTACCCCTTTGTGGAGCTGGTGAGCGGGGTGCTCTCCGACGATCCCCTGTTTATTATTTTGAACTCCTACACCACCGGCCTGGCTCCCAGTGTGGTGACCTACATCCTGGAGACCGTCATCTCCAAAAAATACGGCGGCCACACCGTCAGCGACGAGCTGGGCCTGCCGGTCACCCAGACCGGACTGGTGCTGCCCTGCGGCGCTACCGGCCGCTGGAGCAAGTAATCTTTCATTTCTTGATCTCACAAGTGAGGTATTGCTATGAGCGAACCCATTATTTCCGCCCAGGACGTGCGCTTCTCCTACGTCACTGCCGAGGGGGTGGCCCCCATTGTCCTCAATGGCGTCAGCCTGGACATTGAGGAGGGCTCCTTTGTGGCGGTGCTGGGCCACAACGGCAGTGGCAAGTCCACCCTGGCCAAGCACATGAACGCCATTCTTCTTCCTACCGGAGGCAAGGTGTATGTCAGCGGCATGGACACCAGCGAGGACCAGCTGCTGCTGGATATCCGGCGCACCGTGGGTATGGTGTTTCAGAACCCGGACAACCAGATCGTGGCCAATGTGGTGGAGGAGGATGTGGCCTTCGCCCCAGAGAACTTGGGTGTCCCCTCTGACGAGATCCGCCGCCGGGTGGACGACGCGTTGAAAGCCGTGGGCATGTACGAGTACCGGGAGCACGCCCCCCATCTTCTCTCCGGCGGCCAGAAGCAGCGCATCGCCATCGCCGGGGTCATCGCCATGCAGCCCCGGTGCATCGTGCTGGACGAGCCCACCGCCATGCTGGACCCCATCGGCCGGGCCGACGTGCTGCGCACCATCAAGGCCCTGAACCGGGAGCGTGGGGTCACCGTGGTCCTCATCACCCACCACATGGACGAGGCCGCCCAGGCCGACCGCCTGGTGGTGATGGCCAAGGGCAAGGTGGTGGCCGACGGCACCCCCAAGGAGGTCTTTCAGGACGTGGAGGGACTCAAGGCCGTGGGGCTCACCGTCCCCGACACCACCGAGCTTCTCTGGGAGCTTCGCCAGGAAGGTCTGGATTTGCCTCTGGACGCTTTGAGCGACGAGGAGTGCGCCCAGGCTCTCTGTCAGCTGCTGAAAGCCTGACCCACAGAAAGGAGTCTCCGCCATGAGCAATTCAGAAGGGAGCGCCCGGGTCTTTGCGGGCCTCGCCACGTTTCTTGTGGTCTTTTTTGCCCCCAGGCTATTGCCGGAAATGTTTGGCGACAGCTTTCCCACTGTGCTGTGGGGACTGTTCAGTCTGGCTGCGGCGGCCCTGGTCATCCAGCTGGTGCGCCTGCACCAGCGGGTCAAGCGGCTGGAGATGCAGACCTACTACCTTCAGACTCTGCTGGAGAAGCTGGAGAAAAAAACTGACGAGCTGCTGTAAACGCCGCTCTCTCTTGCCATTTCGGGCGTGATCCCTCTGGGACATGCACCACTCTGCCATAAGGATGGTACCACAATGGAAGCGATCATTGAAACAAAACATCTCACCCACACCTACTCCGCGGGCACTCCCTTTGAGCGCTCCGCCCTGCTGGATGTGGATTTTACCGCCTACAAGGGGGAATACCTGGGCATCATCGGCCACACCGGCTCCGGTAAATCCACCCTGATTCAGCACCTCAACGGCCTGCTCAAGCCCACCTCCGGGCAGGTACTCTTCCAGGGGGAGGACATCTGGGCCGACCCTAAGCGCACCCGCCTGACCCGGTTCCAGGTGGGTCTGGTATTCCAGTATCCGGAGTACCAGCTGTTTGAAGAGACGGTATATAAGGACATCGCTTTCGGCCCCAAGAACATGGGGCTGGACGAGAAGGAGATCGACCGGCGGGTGCGGTCAGCGGCCTACTTTGTAGGTCTGCGGGACGACCAGCTGGACAAGTCCCCCTTTGAACTCTCGGGCGGCCAGAAGCGTCGGGTGGCCATTGCTGGCGTCATCGCCATGGAACCCAAAGTTCTCATTCTGGACGAGCCCACCGCCGGACTGGATCCGGTGGGCGTGGAGTCCATTCTGGGCAACATCCGGGACTACCACAAGGCACAAAACGCCACCATCATCCTGGTGTCCCACTCCATGGAGGAGGTGGCCCGGTCGGTGGACCGCCTGGTGGTGGTCAACGACGGAAAGATCCCCTTCCAGGGGGCGCCCCGGGAGGTCTTTACCCACGGGGACGAGCTGGAAGCCATGGGTCTGGGCGTGCCCCAGATGACCCGGGTGTTCCACCGCCTGCGCCAGATGGGGGTGGACATCGACCCGTCGGTGTACACCATTGAGCAGGCCAAGCAGGCCATTCTGGCCAAGCTGGGAAAGGGGGCGGTGTAAGTGGCTCTGAAAGACATTACCCTGGGCCAGTACTTCCCCGGCCACTCCTTTGTCCACAAGCTGGACCCCCGCACCAAGCTGCTGGCGGTGGTGCTGTATATTGTAGCTCTGTTTCTGGCCAAGAGCTTTGTCACCTACGCCATGATGTTTGTGGTGCTGGCCGTGTCCATCGGCGTATCCAAGGTCCCGGTGAAGTCCATTGTCCGCGGGCTCAAGCCGGTGGTGTTTATCGTCATCATCACGGCGATTTTGAATCTGTTTTATACTCCCGGCGAGCATGTCCTGGCCAAGGTCTGGATCCTGACTATTACCTTGGAGGGCGTATTCAATGCCTTCTTTATGGTGGTGCGGATTTTGATGCTCATTGCCGGCACCTTCCTGCTCACCTACACCACCTCCCCCATCCTCCTCACCGACGCCCTGGAAAATCTGCTGGGGCCGCTGAAGAAGATCAAGGTTCCGGTGCACGAGCTGGCCATGATCATGTCCATTGCCCTGCGCTTTATTCCCACTCTCATCGAGGAGACGGACAAAATTATGTCCGCCCAGCGGGCTCGGGGCGCCGACTTTGAGAGCGGTAACCTCATCCAGCGGGCCAAGGCCCTCATTCCCCTGCTGGTACCTCTGTTCATCTCCGCCTTCCGCCGGGCCGACGAGCTGGCGGTGGCCATGGAGTGCCGCTGCTACCACGGCGGCGAGGGCCGCACCCGCCTGCGTCAGCTCCGCTATGCAGGCCGGGACTACTTTGTGCTGATTCTGTTCGTGGTGCTCACCGTACTGGTGGGTGTGCTGGGCCGTATGGGCCTTTAAAATCTCGCTCGTTTGGTGATTCAATGGAACGAAATATCGCCCTGAAACTCATGTATAACGGCACCGCCTACCACGGCTGGCAGGTGCAGAAAAATGCTGTCACGGTGGCGGAAACCCTGGAAAAGGCCCTGTCCACTGTGGTGTGCCATCCGGTGAAGTGTACCGGCGCGGGCCGCACCGACGCCGGGGTTCACGCTGAGGTGTATGTGGCCAACTTCCGCACCACCTCCACCATCCCCTGCGACCGCATCCCTCTAGCGGTGAACACCCGCCTGCCCCGGGATATCGTGGTGGTGAAGGCCACGGAGGTTCCCATGGAGTTCAACGCCATCGGCTCCTGCCACCGCAAGGAGTACACCTACCGCATCTACAACTCCCGCCTGGGCAACCCCTTCTACGTGGACCGAGCCTGGTTCTACCCCAAGCACCTGGACGAGACGGTCATGCAGCAGGCGGCCGACCAGTTTGTGGGCACCCACGACTTCCGGGCGGTGCGGTCGGTGGGCACGGAGACCCGCACTACGGTGCGCACAGTGTACTACTTCAACGTCACCCGCCGGGACGAGCTTATCGAGTGCAAGGTATGTGCCAACGGATTTCTCTACAACATGGTGCGGGCCATGACCGGCACCATTGTCTATGCCTCTGACGGGAAGCTGTCCCCCCAGGACATCCCGGCTATTCTGGAGTCCGGCAACCGCACCCTGGCTGGACCTACCGTCCCCCCGGGAGGGCTCTACATGACAAAGCTGTGGTATGACGAGGACGTGCTGTAAGGTGCGTCCCGCAACAGGAAAGGGTTTTCTATGAGCGAAATGGAATCGAAACCCAAAAAGCCGAATATCCTGGTTCGTGTCCTGGCCCTGCTGGTCACCGCCGCCCTGCTGCTGGGGGCGGTGTTCTTGGTGGCAAACCGGGACAAATTTAACCTGGACGCCCTGAAGCGGTGGTTTGAATACCGGGACCTGAAAACCAGCGACACCGGCGAGGCCACCCCCTTCTCCCATGCGGGCGGCGACCAGGCCACGTTTGCCTATCTGGAGGACGGCATCCTGCTCTCCTCCTCCTCCGGCGTGCGCTACTACTCCTTCTCCGGGGAAACTTACGCCCAAGAGGTGCTCACCCTGGAGCACCCCACCCTCTCCGCAGCTGGGGCTACCGGCGTGGCCTACGACGTAGGGGGGCAGAACCTGTATGTCTTCCGCAACGCCCAGGAGGTTTTTCAACTGAACCTGGACGAGGGCAGCAGCCTGCTCTCCGCCCGGGTCAACGAGGCGGGCTGGCTGGCCGTCACCGCCCAGCAGAGCGGTTACAAGGGCAGCGTCACGGTGTACAACAGCACCTTTGACAAGACGGTCATCCAGATCAATCTCTCCAGCACCTTCATCATGGATGCCGTTCTCTCCCCTGACTGCAAGACAGTGGCCGTGGTCACCCTGGGGCAGTCAGACGGCTCCTACGAGAGTCAAGTGCGTTTTTATCACGTAGACCAGAAGGACCCCTATGCTGTGGTCTCCCTAGGGAACATCGTCCCCCTGGATCTGGACTACGAGAACGGGTCCCTGTGGGTCCAAGGAGAGGATCAGCTGCTCATCGTCTCCCCCAACGGGAATGAGACCGTCAGTTACTCCCTGGGCCGCAGCTATCTGAAGGGGTGCGACCTGGGAGGCGACGGCTTTGCTGTCCTTCTGCTGGGCCGCTACCGGGCTGGCTCAGCCAACCAGATGGTCACGGTGAACGACAAGGGCGAGGTGATCGCCACCCAGGACCTCACCTCCTCGGTGCTCTCCTTTGACGCGGCAGGGCGGTATTTCTCCCTGCTCACCGGCGACACCCTCACTATTTACACCTCTGATATGACCACATATAGTATTTTAGAGCATACGCAAAACGCACGGTATACGGCTCTGTCCTCCTCTGGAGCCGCCGTGCTGGCCAACGCCCAGCAGGCCTGGCTGTACCTGCCCAACTGAGATCCGCCCCGTGTGGGGGCAAAAAGGAGATTCCCATGTCTTTTCTGATTTTTGACCTGATCCTTGCCGTTGTCCTGGCCGCTACTGTGTTTCAGGGCTACCGCAAGGGCTTTGTCCTGACCCTGTGCGGCTTCCTGGCTGTCTTTGTAGCCTTCCTGGGGGCCACCATTCTTTCGGATGCTCTGGCGGAGCCTGTCAGCCAGGCGGTCCGCCCTGCCATTGAGCTCAACATCAACTCCGCTCTGGAGGACAGCCTCAACAAGCAGGGCCTGTCCCTGCCTGAGGTGAGCGCCTCCTCTCAAGGGGACACCAGCCTGAACATTCTGGGGGAGGACTTCTCCCTGGACCAGATTCTGGAGCTGCTGGGGGACTCCGCCCTGGTACAGCACTTCTCGGACGCCATCCACAGCGCGGTAACCCAGGGCGTCCTGGCGGTGACCTCTGATGTGGTGGCATCCATCGCCGGGTACATTGCCTTCCAGATTGCCCACGGCGTCCTCTTCGTCATTTGCTTTGCCCTGGTGCTGGTAGTCTGGCACTTCCTGAGCCGAACGCTGAACCTGGCCTTCAAGCTGCCTGTTCTCTCCACTCTGAACCACTGGGCGGGAGCGGCCATGGGACTGATCAAAGGCGCTGCCCTGCTGTTTATCGCCTGCTGGCTGCTGCGCAGCTTCATCCCTCAGGACGCAGTGGACGGCACCGTGCTGCTCCACTTTTTCTGCACGACAAATCCCTTCTCTCTGATGGCCAGCTTTCTATAAATTCATGACCAGTTCATAATTGTGGTGTATGATACCCCGTAACTTCGAACGTAACACGTTCACTCCGGAAAGGAGCGCAATTTATGCAGCCTACTTTATGCAGCCGCTGCAAGAAAAACGTAGCGGTTATTTTTATTACCAAGGTGGAGGGCAACGAGACCAAAAATGAGGGTCTGTGCCTGAAATGTGCCCGGGAACTTGGCATTAAGCCCATCGACGACATGATGAAGAAGATGGGCATCACCGACGAGGAGCTGGACAACCTCACCAACGAGATGATGTCCGCCTTCGGCGGCGCCGAGGGCATGGAGGGCCTGATGCCCCAGCCCGATGATGAGGGCAGCGAGGAGGACGACGGCCGCACCGCCACCTTCCCCTTCCTCAATCAGCTCTTTGGCGGCAATGGCAGCGGAAACGCCCCCGCCGCCGGGGAGCCTCCCCGCAGCGAGAAATCCGCCCCCAATGCCAAAGGGGAGCGGCCTGTTAAGCGGAAGTTTTTGGACAACTACTGCATCTCTCTGACCAAAAAGGCTCAGGAGGGCAAGCTGGATAAGCTCATCGGCCGGGACCGGGAGCTGGAGCGGGTCATTCAGATCCTCAACCGCCGCCAGAAGAACAATCCCTGTCTCATCGGCGAGCCCGGCGTGGGCAAGACCGCCATTGCCGAGGGCCTGGCCGCCAAGATCGCCCAGGGCCAGGTACCCTACAAGCTGTTGGACAAAGAGGTCTACCTGCTGGACCTCACCGCACTGGTAGCCGGCACCCAGTTCCGTGGCCAGTTTGAGAGCCGGATGAAGGGCCTTATTGAGGAGATCCGTAAGCTGGGCAACATCATCCTGGTCATCGATGAGGTCCACAACATTGTGGGCGCTGGCGACGCCGAGGGCAGCATGAACGCCGCCAACATTTTGAAACCCGCCCTCAGCCGGGGCGAGCTCCAGGTCATCGGCGCCACCACCCTCAATGAGTACCGCAAGCACATTGAGAAGGACACCGCCCTGGAACGGCGCTTCCAGCCCGTCATCGTGGAGGAGCCCTCCATCGAGGACAGCGTGCAGATCATCGAGGGCATTGCCCCCTACTACGAGGCCTACCACCAGGTATCCATTT
>CABVDR010000043.1 GCA_902497145.1 uncultured Oscillospiraceae bacterium | reverse complement strand
GGGGGTGGTGGTCAACGCCATCCACGACAGCAGTCCCCGCCGGGACACCCCGCTGGTAAAAATCAACTGCGGGGCCATCCCTGAAACCCTGCTGGAGTCGGAGCTCTTTGGCTATGAGAAGGGAGCCTTCACCGGGGCCAACAAGGCCAAAAAGGGCCTGATGGAGCTGGCCGACGGGGGGACCGTCTTTCTCGATGAGATCGGTGAACTGCCTTTGTCCATGCAGTCCAAGCTGCTCACCTTTTTGGAGGACCGGCGGTTCAAGCGGGTGGGCGGTCTGCGGGATGTGGAAGTGAATGTGCGCATCATTGCCGCCACCAACCGGGACCTGGAGGAAGAGGTGGAAAAAGGGACCTTCCGGGAGGATTTGTTTTACCGCCTGAATGTGATGCAGATCCGCATCCCCCCTCTGCGGGAGCGGCGGGAGGACATCCCCGTGCTGGCCCGGTTTTACCTGGAACACTTTAACCGCAAGTTCAACAAGCACCTGAAGGACATTGATCCTGCCTTCTTGCAGGAGATGGAGCGCTACTACTGGAAGGGCAACGTGCGGGAGCTGCGCAATGTTATGGAGCGGTGTGTCCTGTTCAGTCAGGGTGATATCCTCACTGGAGAAGAGACAGGTCTGGAGCCGCGGCGGGAGGAGCCCAAGAGGGAAATTGGCCTGAGCTATCCTATGAAGGACCTGAAACAGGGAAATATTGACCTGAAAAAAGAGGTGGACGCCTTTGAGCGCACCTACATTGACCGGGCCATGGAGCTGGCCGGCGGGAACAGCAGCCGGGCAGCCCAGCTGCTGGGATGTACCCGCTTTACCCTCAAGCGCCGCCTGGAACAAGGCGGAGAGGGTGCAAAAGAGAACAGCGTGCAGAAATGAACCGAGGAGTGTGCGATTTCGCACACTCCTCGGCGTGTTTTTTCTTCGGGAAAGAAATGACGGGAAAGAGAAATAGAAAAATTTGTGATTAAAAACGAAATAAATTGCTTGGCAAAGAGCATATTTCCAGGAAATACGGAAAAGTGACAAAGTTGGCACAGGGTTTGCACTATGATATGGGTGAATTTCATTTTCGAGGAGGCCTATTTATGTACAAGGTAGATCTGAACAGCGATCTGGGCGAGAGCTTCGGCGCATATACCATCGGCCTGGATGAGCAGGTGATCCAGTATGTCTCTTCCGCCAACGTGGCCTGCGGCTACCATGCCGGCGACCCCCTGGTGATGGACAAGACGGTAGCAGCTGCCAAGGCGGCCGGCGTAGCGGTTGGCGCCCACCCCGGCTACCCCGATCTCATGGGCTTTGGCCGCCGCAACATGGTGTGCTCTTCCAAGGAGGTCAAGGCGTACATCCAGTATCAGCTGGGGGCATTGAAGGCCTTCACGGCTGCCCACGGCGTAAAGCTGCAGCACTGCAAGCCCCACGGCGCTTTGTACAACATGGCCGGCAAGGATATGGATTTGGCCATGGCCATTGCCGAGGGTATTTATAGTGTGGACAAGGACGTGATCCTGCTGGGTCTGGCGGGCAGCAAGATGCTGGAGGCCGGCAAGCAGGTGGGGCTGCGGGTGGCAAGCGAGGTCTTTGCCGACCGGGCCTACCAGGCCGACGGTTCCCTGGTGCCCCGCAGCAAGCCCGGCGCCGTGATCCACGACAAGGACGAGGCCATTGCCCGCACCATCCGCATGGTCACCGAGGGCAAAGTCACCGCCATCACCGGCGAGGAGGTCTCCATCGACGCCCACTCCATCTGCGTCCACGGCGATAACCCCTCTGCGGTGGAGTTTGTCAAGAACATTCGCGCTGCCCTGAACGCCCAGGGCGTAACTATTGCTCCCATTGCGGAGATTGTGTGATTCCGCTTTGCCCCGAGAGGGAACTCCCAATTTGATTTAGGAGGTCAATGTTATGAGTAAAGAACCCAACACCGTCGCTACCTCGGCAAAGCCCAGCCGGTCTGTCCTGTTCGGCGCGGCCTTTCTGATGGCTACCTCGGCCATCGGCCCCGGCTTTTTGACCCAGACGTCCAAATTTACCGCCCAGATAGGCGCGTCCCTGGCCCTGGTCATCGTACTGGCCATCATCATGGATATCACCGCCCAGATGAACATCTGGTCCATCGTCAGTGTATCGGGCATGCGGGCCCAGGACGTGGCCAACAAGCTGCTGCCTGGTTTGGGCGTGGTCATCGCGATTCTGGTAGCCATCGGCGGTCTGGCCTTTAACGTAGGCAATGTGGGCGGCGTGGCCCTGGGCTTCAATGCCATGATCGGCCTGAATGAAAAGGTGGGCGCAGTGGTAGCCGGATGCCTGGGCATCATCATTTTCATCAACAAGAACGCCAAGACCATTATGGACAAGGTAGCTACCATCCTGGCCGCCGTCATTCTTGTCACCGTGCTGGTGGTGGCCATTATTTCTGAGCCTCCGCTGGGCGAGGTGGCCAAGGGCCTGGGCAGCTTTGAAAAACTGATGGATACGAACAGCGGGATGTTCCTGGCGCTGACCACCCTGCTGGGCGGCTCCTGCGGCGGCTACATCGCCTTCTCCGGTGCCCACCGCCTGCTGGATGCCGGCATCTCTGGCCCGGAAAACATCGGTCACGTGCGTAAGAGCGTTCTCCAGGGCTGCGGTACCTCCGGGGTGGTACGTATCCTCCTGTTCCTGGCGGTGCTGGGCACCTGCATGAGCGGTACCCAGTGGATCGCTGAAAACGCCGAGGCCATTGTGGGCGCCTCCAACCCTGCCGCCGAGGCCTTCCGTCTGGCAGCTGGTGACCTGGGCTACCGCCTGTTCGGCCTGTGCCTGTTCTCCGCCGGCGTCTCCTCCGTGGTGGGTGCGGCCTACACCTCCGTGTCCTTCCTGAAGACCCTGCACCCCTTCATCGCCAAGTATGAGCGGCAGTTCGTGGTGGGCTTCATTGCCTTCTCCACCCTGATGATGGTCATCCTGGGCAACGCTGCCGCCCTGCTCATCATCGCCGGCGCCTTCAACGGCCTGATCCTCCCCGTGACCCTGGGCGTTATGCTCATTGCCGGCCATCAGACCCGCATTGTGGGCAGCGAGTACAAGCACCCCCTGTGGCTGACCATCCTGGGCGCCATTGTGGTGCTCATTGCCCTGTACTCCGGCATCCAGAGCGTGCCCACCATTACCGATTTGTTTGCTTGATCCATATTTGGCACGTCCGCTTTAGCGGGCGTGCCAATCATACAGAAAGGAGCCTGCCATGGCAGACGTAAGATTTCTCCTCACCGGGGACACCTCCCTGTCGGTGGAGTTCGGAAATGAGATCAGCACGGATATTAACTCGAAAATTCGTGCCTTCAACATTGCCCTGGAGAACAGCAAAATTCCCGGCATTGTGGAGACGGTGCCCACCTACCGCTCCCTCATGGTCCACTACGACCCCGGCGTGATCCTCTATCACGAGCTGGTCCAACAGCTCAAGGGCCTGCTGGGTCAACTGTCCAGCATTCAAATCCCCCCCAGCGATGTGCTGGAGATCCCCGTGCTCTACGGCGGAGAATACGGTCCTGATCTGGACTTTGTGGCCAAGCACGCGGGCAAGACCCCGGAAGAGGTTATCCAGATCCACACATCCACCGAATACCTTATCTATATGCTGGGCTTTACCCCCGGCTTTACTTACCTGGGCGGCATGGATGAGTCCATTGCTACCCCCCGCCTCAAGCAGCCCCGGGTAAAGATTCCTGCGGGATCGGTGGGCATCGCCGGCTCTCAGACCGGCGTGTATCCCATCGACTCTCCGGGCGGCTGGCAGCTTATCGGACAGACCCCGGTAAGAATGTACGATCCGAACCGGGCAGAGCCCATTCTCCCCAAGGCCGGCGAGTACATCAAGTTCTACTCCATCACCCAAAAGGAGTTTGACAAGATCGCCGCCCAGGAGGCGGCGGGCACTTACACCTGTAAGCGCCACCCCAGAAAGGAGGGGGCGAAATGAGCATCACTGTATTGAACCCCGGCCTGCTCACCACGGTGCAGGATATGGGCCGGGTGGGCTATCAGCAGTTCGGCGTGTCGGTCTCCGGCGTTATGGATCCTCGGGCTGCCGCCACCGCCAACATCCTGGTGGGCAACCCGGAGGACGAGGCGGTGCTGGAGTGCACCATGCTGGGTCCCCAGCTGCGCTTTGACGCGGCCAATACCATTGCCATCACCGGCGGTGACTTGATGGCCTCCCTGGACGGGAAGCCCCTGCCCACCTACCGGGCCGTCACTGTTCAGGCCGGGCAGACCCTCCGCTTCCAGGCCCCCAAGACCGGATGCCGGGCCTACATAGCTTTCACCGGCGGCCTGGATATTCCCCAGGTTATGGGCAGCCGCTCCACCTACCTGAAGGCAAAAATCGGCGGCTTCCAGGGCCGCAAGCTGGAAAAGAATGACGTAATTGGCTTCCGGGCCCCCGGCGTCCCCAAAAATGTCACCGAGCGCTATATCTACCCGGAATTTGTCCCCCGCCCGGTGTACACCATCCGGGTGGTAATGGGCCCCCAGGACGACGCCTTCACCGCCCAGGGCATTGCCACCTTCCTGGGGGAGACCTATTCGGTGACCAACGAGTTTGACCGTATGGGCTGCCGCCTGGACGGTACTGCCATCGAGCATGTGACCGACGGCAACATCATTTCCGACGGCATTGCATTCGGTGCCATCCAGGTGCCCACCGAGGGCAAGCCCATCATCATGATGGCAGACCGGCAGACCACCGGCGGCTATACCAAGATCGCCAACGTGATTTCCGCCGACTTCCGGCTGCTGGGCCAGCTGAAGGCGGGGGATAAGGTCCGGTTCGAAAAGGTCTCCATCCAGGAGGCTCAGCAGGCCCTGCTCAACCAGCGGGCTGCCCTGCGTACCCTCCGCCGCAGCCTGGATATGTAAAACATATCCCCTGTCCTGTGGGACAGGGGATAAGAAGGGACGAAAAATATGGCATTTGACATTACCCCCTATATTGACATGCAGCCTGCCCAGGTGCGCCGGCTCATCCGGAAAGGGGTCATTGACTTTCCCACCGCTGGTATGTGCCGGGGCTATGCCCAGGCCAACCTGGTCATCCTGCCCCCCGAGTACGCCGCCGACTTTGAGGAATATACCAAGAAAAACCCCTTCCCCTGTCCGGTGCTGGAGGTGATCAAGGGCACCCCGAAGACCCACGACATGGGAGGGGGGGCAACATCTGTACGGATATCCCCCGCTACCGCGTCTATGAAAACGGCGTGTTCACCAAGGAGCTGACCGATGCTTCCGAATACTGGAAGGAGGGCTATGTAGGATTTTTGATCGGCTGCTCCTTCTCCTTTGAGGAGGCCCTGATGGTTGCCGGGATTCCGGTGCGCCACATTGAGCAGGGGTGCAATGTACCCATGTTCAAGACCAGCATCCAGACCGTAAAGGCCGGGCCCTTTGAAGGCCCCATGGTATGCTCCATGCGCCCCATGACCCCGGAGCAGGCCAAGGTGGCCTACGACATCACAGTAAAAATGCCCAACGTCCACGGGGCTCCCGTCCAGATCGGAGACCCGGAGAAGATCGGGGTGAAGGATGTCATGAAGCCCGACTACGGCGACCCGGTGGAGATCCGGGAGGGCGAGGTGCCGGTGTTCTGGCCCTGCGGCGTCACGCCCCAGGCGGCAGTAGAGAACGCCAAGCCGCCTATTGTCATTACCCACGCCCCGGGACACATGTTTATTACGGACATCCTCAATACCCAGCTCAACGATTACCTGGAAAAAAGAAAGAAGAAGTAAAGAATATAGATTCCATTTTCCATTGGTTGATATTGGATTGAGCACCGACAGAGGATTGGCCCTCTGGAACATGGGATGTTCCCTGTGGAACTGTGACATAAAGTTGATCTAAAAAACGCTCAACCACCTTCAAAGGGTGGTTGAGCGTTTTTCGCTGCATAATAAAAGTTTGTGGCAGTGTTTGTCAAAGACAGGCAGTTTTAGCCTTCGGCAGTAACCATGTTTGCCGATTTTCAATACATCCCAGCACGTTAAAGCCAAATTACCCTTGCCGCACAGTACGGATTTTGGCTTCTCCCAGCGTATAGACCGTATCGACTCAGTATAGCTTTTCTTGTTCAATAATTTCGTCGATCCGATTAAAACGCTCACTCCGAGTCACATCTTTTCTGCCGCTCATGGCCAGAAGAATCACCTCAGACAGACTGAGCGGGGCAACATAGGAGTTGGTAAATCCAAGTCCTCCCACATACGTTACCACCACCACATCGGCCTTATTGGCCAAGGGAGATGTCCGGCGGTCGGTCATTAGAATAATTTTTGCTCCGTTTTCCCGGGCGATATCCATAAGCACTCGGTTTATTTCAGAGTAGCGGGGAAAACTGTATAAGAGCAGACAATCCTTTTCGGTAATATCAAGGAGATTCTCTACGGCGCTGGCATCCGCGTGGATGACAGGAACCACATGGGGCGTGAGAAACAGCAGTTTGCTGGCCATATATTGGGCGCAGCAGGCTGTACCTCGAAATCCGGCGATATACTTTCTGTCACTGGTGAGAAGAATATCTACAATCTGGTCCACCGTGGCCTGATCCAGCTGATCGTAGGATTGCTGAAGATTTTTGACCGTATATTGACTGACATCGTAAAGCAGATGGCTGGGATTTAATTGCTCCAAGGACCGAGCATATTTTTCGCCCGGACTCAATCCCTTTTCGGACTGCCCAATTTGCCGAGCGGCCCTCTTGTTCATTTCGGCCCGAAATTCAGAATAGCCCTTAAAGCCTAATTTCCGAATAAAACGGATTACTGATGTATCGCTGACCCCAACGGCTTCCGCCAGAGTTGTAGAGGTCTGAAAGCCTATGGTATTGAAATGTGCCAAAATATACTCTGCAATCTCTGCATCGGTCCGCGTCAAGGACATACATTGGATCTTTTTTTTAAAGTCCTCCATAATCACTTCCCCTTTGAGGGTAGTATATCAGAGAACTTTTTTATGGTCAATCTTGCCCGCAGGAAAAAGGAAGCGGACAACGACGTATCGTTGTCCGCCCTAAATCATGGAAGAGAAAATGCCTGTGAATGGAGTGGGTTACTTCTTACGCTTTCTGCCAATGCCGGTGATGATGCTCAGCAGGAAGATGATCAGCAGGCCCCAGCAGTGGTAGTTATAGGGGAGAAAATCAAGGAACGAGAAGGATGCAGGAACACCGGCAACCGTGGTAGCAACACCAGTAATGACCAAAGCAGGATTTCCGTGAGGAATTAGACCATTGGTACCGCAAGCCACGGCGTCCAAAATGTTTGCGCTGCGGCTGTGGTCGGCTTCCTCTGCATAGTCGTCCATCAGTTTACGAACAAAGGGGCCGGTGAAGATGATGGTGTTGGTGGAACTGTGAGTGGCGATGACGCCAAATACCGCCATGCAATAAGTGACCAGTTCCGCACTGCGGATCGTCTTGCACTTGGTGATAATCCAGCTGGCAAATGCATCCATAGCACCGCTCTTGGTGGGAATCTGGATCATCATAACGATTAGGAAGGAGACAATAGCCACGTTCGCCATGCCGCTCATACCGGCAGGAATGGGGCTGTCATCACTGAAGAGAACAACGGGATTAATTACGCCCAGAATCAGGCAAAGCGCAATCACCAGTGCATTGGACAGCAGCAGAGCGGAGACCAGGCCCCAACCTCTGGCCATCAGCAGAACGAGAATGACAGGGACAATCAAAAAGATCAGGGAGGGCGCTTTGGAAGGATCAGCGTCAATCACAGCACTGCCGCCGCTGGACTGAGATAGGCCGATCACAATGTACAAAACGGCAGAAATACCGCCTACGATGAGAGAGTAGGGCAGACGGGTCCGGACAGCTTCCTGTACGGTAACGCCCTGAGTCTGGGAGGAGGCAATGGTAGTATCGGAGATGGGGGCCAGGTTATCGCCGAAGATAGAACCACCGACCACCGCGCCGCACATCAGGCCCATATTGATACCAAGTTCGCCCGCCAAAGGACACATCACCGCGGAGACAGCGGTAACGGTACCGGTGGAAGTGCCGCAGGCGGTAGAAATAATCACACAAATCAGGAATGCCACAACAGGAATAAATCCGGTATTGATATGCAGCTCGGCCACAAGCCAGATCATAGCCTCAATCAAACCGCAGCTTTTCAGCAGAGCAGACAGCAGGCCGGCCATGAAAAACGCCACGCAAATGACGCATACCATGGACTCTCTTAACCCGTTGAGCATTTCTTCGCCGTAGGCTTTGCGGTCTTTGGCCAAGATCAACCCAAGGACCAGAGCAAAGAACAGCGCTACCATCATGCTCTTGGTTCCGCCGCCCAAGCCCAGCAGCATGAACATGATTCCGGCAATGGCAAATACCACACACAGCCATGCACTCACATGTCCGCCATAATAACTGACCGCATATTCCTTTTTCTCCATTTTGCTTTCTCCTTTCTAAAATAACATGCTATTTTAGTGAAGCGCCCCCAGTGCCTTCTCAATACGATCTAAGGCCTTTTCCAGATTCTCCATGGAGTTGGAGTAAGAAATTCGAATTTTACCAGGTACATTATAGGATTCCCCCGGAACCGTAGAAACCAGGGCTTCATCCAGCAAATACTGGCAAAGGTCGACTGCATTTTCAATCTTGCGATCCCCAAAGGACAGACCCAGGTAGGCCTGCACGTCCGGGTAGACATAGAATGCACCCTTGACATCCGGACAAGTAATCCCGGGGATGCTATTCAGCCGCTTGACAACATAGTTTTTGCGGCGTTTAAACTCGTCCACCATGATGTGCATATCATGCTGGGGTCCCCGGAGGGCTGCGACGGCAGCCTTCTGAGAAATCGCGCTTGTGGCGGAAGTGGTTTGGCTCTGCACCGCCATAATGCCCTTAATCACGTCCGGACGGGCGGCGGCATAGCCAATTCTCCAGCCGGTCATGGCGTAGGCTTTGGAGAAGCCATTGACCGTGACGGTGCGCTCCTTGACCTCCTGGGAGATGGAAGCGACGCTGAAGTGCTTGGCACCGTCATACACCAGCTTTTCATAGATCTCGTCGGCGACAATGAAGAAGTCGTGCTGGACGGCCAGCTCTGCCAGTCTCCGCAGACTCTCCTCGCTGTACACAGCGCCGGTGGGGTTGTTGGGTGTACAGATAATAATTGCCTTGGTTTTGGGCGTAATGGCATCTTCGATTGCCTTCAAATCCAGCTCATAATTATCCGATCGGACTGGGACAAAAACAGGGGTTGCACCCGCCAAACGAATCATTTCCGTATAACTCACCCAGCAGGGAATGGGCAGCAGAACCTCATCTCCAGGACCTGCAATGACCATCATGGCGCTTGCAATGGCCTGCTTGGCACCAACGGCAGTGGTAATCTCATTGAGTCCGTACTCGATGCCGTTATCCTGCTTCAGCTTCTTTGCGATTTCCTGACGCAGCTCCAGGATGCCGTTGCCTGGGGTATACTTGGTAAAGTTATCGGCAATCGCCTTCATGCCGGCTACCTTGATGTAATCCGGGGTGCCGAAGTCCGGTTCCCCAACATTGAGAGAGATGATATCTTTTCCCTGCTGTTTCAGTTCAGCCACCTTCGCAATCAGAGCTGAGGTGGGGGAACCGCTGAATTTACTCATACGTTCGGCTAATGTAGTTGCCATGTTCAAAACCCCTTTCTGATGGTGTATTGTTCCTTCTTGTAGCTAAAACAGATGGTGCGGCTGGAATCACACGCCGTATGCGCCATCAATAAACTCTGTATTTTTGGCCTCCAAGGTCTTTTTGACCCAAGCGCGGTTGGAGGTGCCATTTTTTGCAGCCTCTACCTTTGCGGCATCCTGCTCGTGGAATTTTTGAGCTGCCTGAAGCACAGCGGGGGCATCTTTCAGAGGAATCACAATAATTCCGTCAGCATCCGCGACAATAATGTCTCCGGGATTCACGCTGATGCCGCCGCAGGCGATGGGCACATTGATCTCGCCGGGACCCTCCTTGTGGGGGCCGCCGGGAGTGGAGCCGGTGGCGTACACAGGAAGATCCATCTCAGAAAGGGCATCCACATCACGGACCGGACCATCCAGAATCAGGCCGCCCAGCTTGCGTTGGTACTTGGCGTAAGTAAACATGATTTCACCCATTAAAGAACGGGTCTGATCTTCATCGTTAGAGACCACAATGATGTCTCCCGGCTGTGCCATATCCAGGGCTTGGTGAATGAACAGATTGTCGCCAGCTCTTGCCTTCACAGTCAGAGCGGGGCCAACCATGACACCCTTAAATCCGCTCATTAAATGGATTCGCGGGTTCATGGCACAAGAGCGACCCATAGTGTCTGCAATGTTTGCCGCAGGAAGGTCGGCAAAGCCATCCAGCAGTTCCTGACTGGGCATGGGACGCTTCAAAAATACGCGATTGCCAATTGCCATGTTAAGTTCCTCCCTTTTATCGGTTAAGTGTTGTTGTTTCTATGGCAACAGTTTAAAGCATCGAAGAATATTTGTCAACATATTTTTGACTTTGTGAATATTTTTCTGCTGCCTTTTACTGCACTGTATTTTTTGTGTCTTTTTGCAATGCATATGGCGCAAGCAGACATGCAAAAAGAGCGCTGCAGATATATATTCCGCAGCGCTCTTTCTGATGCCGAATAGGCGTGAAATAAATTCTCAGTTCAGACTGGAATTAATAAAATTATTTAGATAAATAACCTTCCACGTGAAGATCAAGGTGAATTTGAGACACACAAGACCGCAAAACACAGAAGTTATCGTCATGGACAATGTAAAAAGCTTATTACACGGTAAGGGGTAGTAAGTGGCAGTGCAAGTATTGTATTTGCACCCCAATTTATACCACAGATCTCATTTAAGCAGATAAAGGAGCGTGTGGAGAAGGGAAAGAACGGAAACTTGCTGGACCATTTTGGGGCAACAAAACCTTTCTAATCTTCGCTTTTGTGTACTTTTGCAGGATCATGGCTGCAATATCGCTTCTCCCCTTCAATTGCGAAATTTGCTGTTAGGATTTGTTTTTTGCAAATTCTAAAAATTTGCTTACGCACCGCGGCAGGTAGCGATTGTGCTTAAAGTAAAAGCAAATTTCCCGCTCGGCCTCCTGACCGGTAATTTTATAGTAAATCATATTTTGATTATAGAGAGACCCCTTGATCAGGGTATCGCTGACAAAAACCGCGCCCAAGCCCGAGCAGGCCGCATTATAGGAGGAGAGCTGATGGTTCAGGGTCAGAACGGGCTGGGGAGTAAAATGATAGTTCTGGCACAGTGCAATGGCTCGGTTATAGTTTTCGTCGCCCGGTGTGTTCAGGACAAACGGACAGTCCTGAAACAGTGCTAAGTTGACCGTAGGGTATATGGGATTCAAAAAGGCGCCGGAAATAATATTTTCCACACTTTGCTGCCAAGGCTGCAGCTGCTGGTTCAGGGGCCAATCTTTGGGAACAGCCAACAGAATATGCTCCTTGCAGTAAAATTGACGCTCAAAGGCGTGCTCCGGGAGAGCCCGATCCTCAATCAAAAGGTCAATGATCCCATCCAGCAGCATTCGCTCCAGTCCCCGCTCATCCCCTTCAATGATGCGGATGTCGATCATAGGGAAGGATTCTTTATATCCCGCAATCAGCTCAGGCAGCAGGTAAGAGGCCATCATCATACCGCTTCCAATAGAAATGCGCCCGCTTTGCGCGTTCTGAATATCATCCAGGTAGTGGGAAAAGTTTTCCTGTATGGCCTGAATCTGCTCAGCTGCGCTGATATACTGTTTTCCAATTTCGGTGAGACCAATGGGGTTTGTGCTGCGGTCAAAAATGGGCGCGCCCAGCCGGTCTTCCAGCCGCCGGATGCTGTTGCTTAGCGCGGGCTGAGAGATATACAGCTGCTTTGCCGCGGCAGAAAAGCTGCGTGTCTTCCAAATGGCTAAAACATATTCCATCCCGTGAAACATGGGACCCCTCCTCTCTGCTTTACTATAACATGTTTGAAATAAAATAAAAACAATGATTCCAATGAAGTGAAGCGCCCTCCAGACAACAAAGGTCTGGAGGGCGTGGACAAAAATATGGTTCAGAGGGTGTTCTCTGCACATAACCGGATAAGGGCCGCCAGCATGGCAGAAACTCGCTCCATCTCATCAAGCGAAATATGCTCCTGTAAACTGTGGATGGCGTGGGCGCCGGTACCAAGGTTAGGACAGGGAATGCCCATCGCGGTCAATCGGGCACCGTCCGTTCCGCCGCGTACCGCGTTGATTTTGGGAACGAGTCCTGCAGCCCGCGCGGCCTGTTCTGCAAGGCTTACCATGGTCCATACCGGAAGGATTCCATCTTTCATATTGCGGTATTGTTCAATCACTTCAATCTGAATCATGGGGACCGGAAAGCGGGAATTGATTTCCTGCGCAATCTGCTGCATCCGATTCACACGGCAGGCGCAGCCCTCCTGAGAAAAATCCCGGATGTTGTAGACGAGATGGGCGGTTTCCACGCACCCTTGAAAGGAGAGAAGATGATAAAAGCCCTCCATCCCCTCGGTCTTCTCCGGGGTTTCGTTATTGGGCAGGTTTTGGTGAAATTCAATGCCCAACCGTTGGGCGTTGATCAATCTGCCTTTGGCCGCTCCGGTGTGGCAGTTGACACCGTGGATATGGACATGAACCTGAGCTGCGTTGAAGTTTTCACACTCAATCTCCCCGGCCTCTAAACCATCCACAGCATAGGCCATCTGGGCCGGAAAATGGGTGAGATCTAAGTCCGTGACTGCATCGCCGATCTCTTCATCTGGGATAAAGGCAACACAGACTAGGCCATGTGGAATATTCTTGGAAATAACGGTATGTAAGGCGGACATAATCTCCGCCAGCCCAGCCTTGTCATCCGCCCCCAGCAGAGTGGTCCCATTGGTGGTGATCAGGGTGTGCCCCCGCATAGAGGCCAGGTGAGGATACTTTGCAGGGGTAAGGGATAGCTTTGACTCCCCCAAAGGAATGTCACAGCCCGAATAATTGGAAATAATCTGGGGGGCAACATCTTTGGATGGAATGTCCGGGTGTGTATCCAGGTGTGCGATCAGCCCCATACTTTGGCAGTGTTCAAAGCCTGGTGTGGGGGGCAGCGTCCCATATACAAAGCAGCGGTTATCCACAAACGCTCCCTCAAGCCCCATCTGCTGAAGCTCATAGACCAGCAGATGGGCTAAGTCAAACTGTCGTAAGGAAGATGGCTTTTGCCCAACGGCACGGCGGCTGCGGGTATCAATAGATATGTATTTCAAAAAGCGATCCAGCAGTGTCATAGTCTTGCCCTCATGATTTGATAACATTACGCTGATACAGAAAAAATGGAAAAGTATGCAGAAAATCGAATGCATTATACCATATATACCAAGAAAAGAAAATATATTGTACGTACGTTCAAAAGAGAGACACAAAAAATTATATCACATTTTTGTGATAGTATATATTTTATAATTGGAAATTGTAAATGAAACTGCTGCATGATAGACTAAAAATGCACAAAAAAGGAGCGATGTGTCAACTGTCTTTTTGTATTATAGACATCGCGGATGGGAGGAAGACTATGACAAGTGAACTTCTGGAAACTCTACTTAAAAGCATCGGCATACTGGCTATGCTGTTGCTAATTGGAATGTTTTTGCGGGCCAAGATCCCTATTTTCAGAAAGATGCTGATTCCGGCGTCGGTGTTGGGCGGCTTTGTGGGCCTTCTGCTTGGGCCTGAGCTGTTGGGGACGCACGCAATTATGCCGTTTCCAGAGGAGTGGGTCAACACCTGGTCTCTGCTCCCCAGCATTCTGATTGTTCCGATTTTTGCTGCGGTTCCTCTGGGTAACTTCAAAAAGAAAAAGGGAGCCAATACGAGCAAAAGCGTGAAGAAAAGTGCCCGAATTGCCGTTGTATCTGGTATGCATATCAGCCAGATGGGCACGCAGATTTTGGTGGGTGTGGCAGTGGCCATACTGTTGGCCAAGCTGTTTCCCAGCATGAATCTGTACAATAACTTTGGCTTTGAGATGAGTCAGGGATTTAACGGCGGCCACGGAACCGCCGGTGCAGTGGCCAACGTGCTGCTGGAGGCAGGCAATCCGAACTGGGAAGTGGTACAGGGCGTCGCCACCACCTTTGCCACTATCGGTCTGCTGGGTGGTATTATTCTGGGTATTTTCAATATCAACCGGGCAGCCCGTAAGGGTAAGACCACCTTTTTGAAGGATACCACCTCTCTGCCCGACTCTGCCAATGCGGGCATCAATACCGATATGGACAATCAGCCGTCGGCTGGTCGGGAGACCACGGTAAACTCCAACATTGAGTGCTTTACCGTCCACCTGGGTCTGATCTTCCTTGCCTCCGCCTTGGCTTATCTGATCCGGGGCGCTGCCGTTGCCTACAATGTCCCCGGCTTTAAGGAGATTCCGGTGTGGCCCTATGCGCTGATCGTCATGCACATCATCAATTTCCTCATTCAGAAACTGCATCTGGAGTGGATGATTGATCCCAAAATTAAGTCTCACTTGAGCGGCATGCTCTCTGACTTTGCCATTGCTGCCGCCATTGCCAGTATGCCGCTGCGGGCCGTCATGGGCTACATCACTCCCATTCTGATCATCAGCGTGTGCGGCTTTATTCTGGTCTCTTTTGTGGCCTTCAAGCTCTATCGGTTTATGCTGCCCGACTCCTACCCCTTTGAACGAGGCATTTTCATTTTCGGCGTCGGCACCGGCGTTATGATGACCGGCATGGCTCTGCTGAAAATTGCCGATCCGAACTATGAGTCTCCTACCCTGGAGGACTACTCTGTTACCAGTATCATTATGTCCATAACCGATCTGATTTCTCTGCCTATTATGTATCGGATCCTCTGCTATGGTACCAGCGCGCAGATGGTCCTGTTTGGCGCGGTATACAGTGCAATTTTCCTGGGTATGGCGCTGATTGGACACTTTATTTATATGCGATGCGGCAAGGAAGAGGCCTGACGCATACAAAAACTCCGACTGTCCCACAGCTGCCGCAGGCAGCCGTGGGACAGCCTATGATAAGTATAGGGAAAGAGCTATGAATAGAATTACAGAACGTTTTTTACGATATGTAAAGATTGGAACCACAGCAGACGAGAACTCAGAGACCTTCCCCTCCACCGCCACGCAGCTGGAGTTTGGCCGCATGTTGGCGGAAGAAATGAGGGAGATTGGCCTGGAGCATGTGGAGATAGACGAGCATGGATACATCTTTGGGACCCTTCCTGCAAATGTGTCCGGAGTGCCCGTCCTTGGCCTGGTGGCCCATATGGATACCGCGCCCTCTGCGCCGGGGGATCCGGTTCGGCCCCAGGTGGTGGCCTACCAGGGTGGGGATATTGTCCTGAACCAGGCGCATCACATCGTCCTGTCTCCCGATGAGTATCCAGAGCTCAACCGCTGGGTGGGGAGCAATGTGATTGTTACCGACGGGATGACCCTGTTGGGTGCGGATGACAAGGCGGGGATTGCTGAGATCCTGGAGGCAGTTGAGTATCTGAAGGAGCACGACGAGCTGCTCCACGGAGAGGTGCGGATTGCCTTTACGCCGGATGAGGAGATCGGCAACGGCACGAAGTATTTTGATGTGGCCGCCTTTGGGGCCGAAAAGGCATACACGGTAGACGGCGGGCGTCTGGGGGAAATTGAGTACGAGAATTTCAACGCGGCCAAGGCTACGGTAGAAATTCGGGGACTGGGGATTCACACCGGCGTTGCCAAGGGCAAGATGAAAAACGCGCTGCTGATTGCCCACCAGTTCCAAAGCATGCTCCCCCCGGCGGATATTCCAGCTTGTACGGAGGGCCGGGAAGGGTTCTATCATCTTCGGAAGGTAGAGGGCGGCGTGGAACACGCAAGCATGATCTACAACATTCGGGAGCACGACCGGGGCCTCTTTGAACAGCGTAAGGCCCGAATGGAGAAGATTGCCGCCTACCTCAACGACATCTACGGGGAGGGCACTGTGACCTTGCGGCTAGAGGACGGCAAGCGCAACATGCTGGAGATCATTTCCCAGCACCCGGAGATGATTGAGAAGGCCAAGCAGGCGTTTTTGGACTGCGGCGTACAGCCTATGACGCCGGTGATCCGAGGGGGTACCGATGGGGCTGAGCTCTCGTTCCGGGGCGTGCCCTGTCCCAATCTGTCCACCGGCGGGGAGAATTTCCACAGCCGGTATGAGTGGATCGCCGAACCGGCGCTGCTGACCATGGCGGATGTGCTGGTCAAGCTGGTGTGCTCGTTTGCCAAGGAGGACGTATGAGGCCGGAAGAGTGGATTTCAGCAAATCAGGACAAGCTGTTTGCCTCCATTGCGGAACTGATCCAAATCCCCAGCGTTTTGGGGGCGCCGGAGCCCGGCGCCCCCTTTGGCGCGGAGGTCGGCCGGTGCCTGGACCGGGCGCTTCAGCTGGCAGAGAACCTGGGGCTACGTACAGGCAGAATGGGCGGATGGGCCGGATGGTGCGAATGGGGCTGCGGCGAAAAGATGGTAGCAGTCTTGGCCCATCTGGATGTAGTCCCGGCGGGGGATGGGTGGACCGTGCCCGCTTACGCTGGAACCTTACAAGATGGCCGGCTATACGGCCGCGGCGCGTTGGATGACAAGGGACCTGCGGTGACGGCCATGTATGCCTTGGCCGCGCTGAAGGAATGCGGAGTTCAGTTGCCGTGCCGGGTGCGCATTCTATTTGGCACAAATGAGGAGTCCGGTTCTGCCTGTATGCGGTATTATGTGGAGCACGGCGGAGAGATTCCCACTTATGGCTTCACGCCGGACAGCTCCTATCCCGTGGTAAACGGAGAAAAAGGAATCATCAATCTGGAGTTTTGCGCCCCTCTGTGCCAAACAGGTGAGGTGATGGGCCGGAAGATCCAGTCCGGGATTGCCCAAAACAGTGTCCCTGCCAGTGGGGATGCTGTCTTGGAGGTGGTGGACGATCAGACTGGAGAAATGCTGGCTCAGCAGGGATATGCACCGCGTAACAACGTGGTGAAATTGCACTGTGAGGGGCGGGCCGCCCATGCCTCCACCCCGTGGGAGGGCGAAAACGCGGCGGGAAAGCTGCTGCGTCTCTTGTGCCGCCTGCTGCCGGCCGCAGCGGATGGTCCGCTGGGATTTTTGGCCGAGAAGATCGGCAAAGAATGGGATGGCGCTTCTTTGGGAATCGCCTGTGAAGACGCGCCTTCCGGCAAGCTGACCTGCAATCTGGGCGTTTTGACCGCGGACGAGAGCAAGGTAACGGTCAAATTAAATCTGCGCTGCCCAGTTACGGTGGATGGGGACCGGATCATGAAGCAGGTACAGGATATGTTTCAAGATGCGGGATTTGAGTGTGTGCATTCGGCCCATCGCCGCGGATTCTATCTGCCGAAAACCCATCCATTGATCTGTACGCTGAGCGAGATCTATACCCGCCATACAGGAGAACAAAGCGAGGCCCGCTGCATCGGCGGCGGTACCTATGCAAAGGCTATGCCCAATGTAGTGGCCTTTGGCCCAAATTTTCCCGGTGACGAGGCACGGGAGCATCAGGCGGATGAGTATGTCCGCTGTGATCGGCTGCTTCAAAATGCTGCCATCTTTTTGGACGCGATGCAGGAATTAGCCTGCCTGGCGGTACATGAGGGAGCGGTGTAAATGGAGCTGCGCCTGGTAAAATATACAGCAAAAAACAGGATCCCATTTTGAGGGATCCTGTTTTGCAATGCGTTAAGCCGTCTCAAAATCGAGGCGGCTTCTTTTATTGTTCCTGCGATTTCAGAAATTCAAAGTCGGACCTCTCCGCCGCATAAAGACTTCAGCAAGGTACATCGCCAAAAATGTTTATTTTTTGTTGAAATAATATTGACAGTTTGTTGAAATATAATTATACTAACCACATCACAAAACGACCATAGGGAGGAGGATGGACCATGAATAAAGATGAGGCCTTTGAGTTTCTCTGCCGGCTGGCCCAGGGGATCGCTGGGATGTTCGGCGACAACTGTGAAACAGTAGTCCATGAGATGGAAGGCGAGCGGATGAAGAACCTGGTGATCTTCAACGGTCACGTTTCCGGCCGCAGCGCCGGTTCTACGCTGAGTATCTATGGACGGGAGACCATCCATGACGACCCGGCCGGAACCAGCCTGGATCAGGATTTCCTAAACCAGATGGTGGTGACACCCAGTGGAAAAAACATCAAATCCTCCACCTTCCATCTGCGAGGTGAGGGATACCACTTTGCCCTTGGCATCAACTACGATGTCTCGGTAATGAACGCCATGCGCCGCCTGCTGGAGAACTTTACTGAGTCCTCCGGCAGCCTGTTGGACTCCATCTCGGAGGACCGCTCTGATTTGGACGCCATCTTCGACGCCTGCCAGGCCAAGCTGGACAAGCCTCTGGCTCAGATGCGCAAGGGCGACCGGCTGGCGCTGGTGGCGCTGCTGAAGGAAAAGGGAGTTTTCCACCTGCAGCGCAGCGTCCCCTATGTGGCGGAACGCATGGGCGTGTCCAAGTATACGATTTACAACTACCTCAATGAATTAGAGCAAATTTCATGAAGCAGACCATGACTCCGGAGAGAGGGGGACTCCTATGAAAATTGTCCAAGCCGAAGAGGTGCGCCAGCGGCTGACGATGCCAGAGTGCATCGAGCTGATGCGCACCAGCCTGCGGGAGCTGGAGGCCGGGACCTACACCCAGCCGCTGCGCTCCATTGCCCTGCTGCCAGGCGGAGAGAAGTTCGGGTTTATGCCCGCCTATTTGGGGGACTGCTTTGGGGCCAAGGTACTCTCAGCCTTTCCCCAAAACGCCGGGACCGAATACCCCTCCCACATTGGCTACGTCCTGCTCTTTGAGAGTACCCACGGTAGCTTCCTGGGTATGGCTGACGCGTCGGTCATCACCGAGATCCGCACCGGCGCGGTCTCCGGGGTCGCCACCGACCTGCTGGCCCGGCCAGACGCCCACCGGCTGGCTATTATCGGAGCCGGGGCCCAGGGCCGGTCTCATCTGGCGGCCATGGCCGCCGTGCGGGATATCCGCTCTGTGGCCGTCTATGATCAGAATGCGCAGGCCGCCCGCCGCTACTGTGAGGAGATGGCTGCCCAATTCGGCATTCCGGTCACCGCTGCGGACAGTGCACGGGAGGCGGTGGAGGGCGCCGACATCGTCTGTACCGTCACCCCCAGCCGGGAGCCGTATCTGGAGGCCGACTGGATCGCACCCGGGACCCACATCAACGCCGTGGGTGCCTTTACCCCCGCCACCCGGGAGGTCACCAGCGCCCTGGTGGCCAAGGCCAAACTGTACGCCGACCAGGTGGAGGCCATGCGCAAGGAGTGCGGCGAGTATCTGGTCCCCCTGCAGGAGGGGCTGATCGGACCAGACCATATTGTGGGCTCTCTGGGCGACGTGCTGCTGGAGCGTGCCCCGGGCCGGAGCAGTGAGGAAGAGATCACTCTGTTTGACGCGCTGGGCCTGGCGGTGGAGGATGTGGCCTGCGCCAAGTACCTGTGCCGCTGAAGCTGCGGCAGAGGAACCGGCTTCGTGTTTTGAACCAAAACCATACGATTGATTGAAGAAAGAAGGAGAAACGCCATGAAAAAATGCATTGCCCTGCTGCTGGCCTGCGTGCTGCTGGTGGGCACCCTGTCCGGCTGCAACACCTACCAGAATGACAGCTCCTCCGGTGCCGGCAGCACTTCTAGTACGGCGGATGGAGTCAGCGCCGACTTCACCATGGCCTACAATGGCGTGGTGACTCTGAACCCCATCATGAGCCAGAGCTCCAACGACTTTAACCTCTTCTATCTGACCCAGATCCAGCTGGTGCGTTTCTACGGCGACGAGCTGCAGTGCGATGCCGCCGAGACTTACGACATCAGCGATGACTATACTGTCTACACCTTCCACCTGCGGGACGGCCTGAAGTGGTCGGACGGTGAGCCTCTGACCGCCCACGACTTTGAGTATGGCGCCTACTGCCTGCTGAATCCCGACATGGGCAGCCCGGCGGCTTACAGCTGGTTTGCCATTAAGAACGCCTCGGCCTATAACTCCGGCGAGATCACCGACTGGGCCCAGGTGGGCGTGAAAGCCCTGGATGACCTGACCCTGGAGATCACCCTGGAGCGGCCCTTGAACTCCTTTGACCGTACCATCGCGGTGCGCGGTCTGTATCCTCTGCGCCAGGATTTTGTGGAGCAGGTGGGCAGCGAGCAGCTGGGTTCTTCCCCGGATACCATGCTGTTCTCCGGTCCCTACATCATTACCGACTGGGTGCTGGAGAGCTCTATGGAGCTGAAGAAAAATGACCTGTACTGGGACAGCGCCAACTCCTTCCCCACTCAGAACCTGCACTTTATCGAGGTGGAGGATGACAACACCAAGGTGGCTATGTTTGAAAACGGCGAGGTGGATGCGATCGAGCAGATTTCCAGCCAGTATTTTGACCACCTGAACGATTACCTGTACTCCTTTGTGGGCGGCGGCATGATGTTTCTGTGGATCAACCAGCAGGGCACCAGCCCGGAGACGGCTGAGCTGCTGAGCAACCAGAACTTCCGCCAGGCCCTGAACTACGGCTTTGACCGCTCTGCCACCGTCAGCGCCGTCAACCCCGGCTACAAAGCCTATAACCGGCTGGTGGACTCCAACTTCACCGGCCCCGGCGGCGGTAAGTTTGTGGACGAGTACTCCGTGGAGACGGTGCCCCTGTCTGGCGACGTGGACAAGGCCAAGGAGTATTTGGCCGCGGCCATGGAGGAGCTGGGTTATTCTGACGTCTCCCAGCTGCCCCAGCTGGAACTGATCACCTGGGACGACTCGGAGCAGAAACTGCTGCTGGAGACCATCATTGACCAGTGGAAGAAGAACCTGGGCCTGGAGAATGTCCAGCTGACCCAGTACGTGATCGGTACCGCCATTGGTTCCTTCTACGACCTGAGCTATGATCTCTTTGCCATCACCTGGGAGACCGATGTGCTGCCCACCGATATCATGGAGGCCATGGCCACCGGCGGCGAGGTCAACTACGGGATCTGGAGCAATGCGGAATTTGACTCCCTGGTAAACCAGGCGATCAACGAGTTGGACCCCGAGAAGCAGGCGGAGCTGACCGCCCAGGCGGAGCAGATCTTCCTGGACGAGGCTGCCATCCTGCCCCTGTATGAAAACGGCGTGACCGGCGCGGTACAGTCCTATGTGGAGGGCTACCAGATGAGCGCCACCAGCTCCGGCTATCAGTTCAACAAACTGGTGGTCCACAAGTAAACAGTACTTTTGCGCGGCGGGGAGTGCGGCGGCTTTTCAAGCCCCGTCTCCCCCGCGCTGCTTTTTGAAAGGAGGCCCGCGTTGAAAAAATATATTCTCAAGCGGCTGGTGATCTCCATTATCACCATCTGGCTCATTGCGACCTGCAGTTTCTTCCTGCTCCATGCCCTGCCAGGCACCCCCTTCGGCACCACACAGCTGATGAGCCAGGAGATGCGCGACAAGATGATGGCCTATTACGGTCTGGACCGTCCTCCCCTGGAGCAGTACCTGACCTTCCTGAAGAACCTGATTCGGGGGGACTTCGGCTACTCGCTGAAGTACGTAGGCCAGTCGGTCAACGGCATCATTGCCCAGACCTTCCCTGTCTCGGCGCAGCTGGGGCTGCAGGCGTATCTCATCAGCTTCCCCATCGGCATCTTTTTCGGCATCGTGGCTGCCCGCCGGCGGGGCCGCCCCCTGG
>CABVDR010000042.1 GCA_902497145.1 uncultured Oscillospiraceae bacterium | reverse complement strand
CGGTGCCGGTGTAGTAGTCCAGGCCCCGGGCGATGGTCAGGTCCACGGCAAAGTGGTCCTGGGGCACGCCGAAGGCGGCCAGATACTTGACCACCGTGTTCAGCTCATCCAGGCCCTGGTCAAAGACCTCGTTGCGGCCCCGGTAGCCCTCCAGAGCGGAGAGCACCGCCTCGTTGGAACCGGTGATGGCGATGAAGGTGAGAATCTCGCCGGCCTGCTCCTCGGTGAGGCCGATCTCCTCGTCCATCAGCAGGGCCTTGACCTTCTCCGCGCCGATCTTGTCCAGCTTGTCCACGGTGCGCATGATGTCGCCGGACTTCTCAGTGAGGCCCAGCATGGCGTAGAAGCCATTTAAAATCTTCCGGTTGTTTACCCGGATCTGGAAGCGCTTCAGACCCAGGCGGGTAAAGGCCTGGTAGATGATGGAGGGGATCTCCGCCTCGTTGGAGATGTCCAGCTTGCCGTCGCCAATCACGTCGATGTCGGCCTGATAGAACTCACGGAAGCGGCCCCGCTGAGCCCGCTCGCCCCGGTACACCTTGCCGATCTGGAAGCGGCGGAAGGGGAAGGTAAGCTTGCCGTAGTTGAGGGCCACGTACTTGGCCAGAGGCACGGTGAGGTCAAAGCGCAGGGACAGGTCGGTGTCGCCCTTCATGAAGCGGTAGATCTGCTTCTCGGTCTCACCGCCGCCCTTGGCCAGCAGTACCTCGCTGGCCTCGATAAGGGGGGTATCCAGGGGGGTAAAGCCGTACAGGGAGTAGGTCTGGCGGAGAATCTCCACCATGCGGTCGAACTGGGCCTGCCGGGCGGGAAGGAGCTCCATAAACCCGGACAGGGTGCGGGGCTGTACTTTACTCATGGGTATCAAAATCCTTTCTTTGGAGTTCTTTTTGGGAGAGTTCCGCCCTGCGGGGCGGAGGAGGGACGGGTGTTACTTTCTGTTCGCACAGAAAGTAACCAAAGATGCGCCGGGGGACGGCTCCGATGAGCGCCATCGCGGAGCGGGCGCTCATAGTCACCTTTCCCCCGGTCCCCCTATTTACGGGGGACGCCTGCCTGGGGGTTGGGCACTATCGTCCGGCGGGCAAAATTTGAGTGGCATGTACTGTTTGCCGCCGGGCCACGGGGCCCTAAGTGTGCAAAATCTGGAGAATACTGCGCTGAAATGACACCGCCTACCCTGGTATAGCTGTGGCAGCTGGTTCACTGCCGATGAAGGTCGCACCCAAACGGAAGGCAGGCACCAGGCGGTGTGGAATAGAAGCAATGATCTATGAATTTAGATAGCAACAGGCCCCAGTGGGCCGAAAAGAGAAGCAGAATTTACTCAAATTTTGCCCGCCGGAAAAAATTACCGGATTAAAGGTGCCCACTCTCGTAAACAGGGGTCCGGGGATAAGCCGCCTATAAACACCGGCGCAAGCCAGGTGTTTATCGAAGGCGGTCCCCGGTGATCTTTGGTTCTTTCCATCACTGGAAAGAACATACCTTACGGTTTAAGCAGACAACGACTGCTTCTGCAAAAGAGGAGAGAGGTAGCCGCCCCGCAGGGCGGAATCCCCAGAGGCGAAACGCAGTTTCGCACAAAGCTTTTTTGCCTACTTTTTTCTCCGAAAAAAGTAGACGCTCCCGTCCCGTGATTGGGACGAGAGCGCCTAACAAACGCTTCGTGGTGCCACCCAATTTCAGAACAGGGCGACCCTGTTCCCTTTGGCCCTGTGTTGCGGCAGGGGAGACCGCGCCCGTCTCCGGGCCCGCTGGTAGCGCTGTCTTCCTCCGGGCCATCTCCCTAAAACCCTTTCAGCCGTGGGGTTTCTCTCTGTCGGGCGGTAACCGGACTACTCATGCGCCGTCGTGGCGGTTGCTTATCATACCAAAATGGGGACTGAACGTCAATTGCTCTGCCTTACAGGGCAAACGGGACCCGGTTGGGATTCATGACGATACGCCAATCCAAGTCGCCCCGGGCCAGACCATGGATCAGCAGCTCGGCGGTGGCCACGTTGGTGGCCATGGGCACGGAGTGCTGGTCGCACAGACGGGCGATATACATCACGTCCTCGTCCATGGTGTTGTCCTGGGGAGAGTTGAAGAAGAGGACCATATCGATCTCATTATAGATAATGCGCTGGCCGATCTGCTCAATGCCGCCGTGCTCGTGGGACAAAAACAGATTGACGGGCAGACCGGTGGCCTCCGCCACCATCCGTCCGGTGGCATTGGTGGCACAGACGGTGTGCTTGGACAGAATGCCGCAGTAGGCGGTGCAGAACTGAACCATCAGTTCCTGCTTGCGGTTGTGACACATAATTGCGATATTCATGGTGGCGATTACCTCCTTAATCGTGATAGAACAGGTAATTCATCGAATGCGCATGATGGGCACGCGGATGCCCTGGATTCGTTTTGCGATATTCAGACATGCATTGGCAGCGCCTTGCCGTCCATTGAGGATCAGGGGCCGGCCCTGATTGGCCGATAGAATGACTCTGGGATCCTCAGGGACCACGCCGATCAGGGGCAAGCCCGCGGCGTCCATGGCATCGTCGATGGTGGTGCGCAGCTGGCGCAGCAGCTTGGGCTGAATGCGGTTCATAATCAGGTGGATTTGGTCCAGACGCTCCAACTCCGCTACGGTGCGTTGGGCGTCCCGGAGGGAGGAGGTGTCGTTGGTGGCCACCACCAGGGCCCGGTCGGCTCCGCAGGTCGCCAGCTGAAAGCCGGAGCCCAGGCCAGCGGGGGAGTCGATCAGGATGTAATCGTACCGCTTTCGGGCGGTGTCCAACAGCTCCTGAACCTGCCATTGTGTTAGCTGCGGGGTAAAGGACATGGGGGCGGACAGCAGTGACAGGCCCGGCAGATCGGGGTGGCTCACCGCCGCCTTTTCCAGGGAGCAGCGGCCAAACACCACGTCGGAAAAATCCATCAAAGCCCGGTCGCTCAGACCCAGAGAGATATCCAGGTTGCGCAGGCCAATGTCCATATCAATACACAGTACGCTCTTACCCAGCCGAGCCAGGCAGGAGCCTACGCCGCCGGTGATGGAGGTTTTTCCAGTTCCCCCCTTGCCAGAGGTCACTACAATTACGCTTCCCATGAAATTCCTCCTATACACCAATTCCAGTCTATCACAAATCCAAGGTTCGTCAACAACTTTTTTGAAAAAAATCTCACGAAATCAAAATAATTTTCATTCAAACGCAAAAAAGGAAGGAATCGCCCAAAATTATCCAAAATCACAGGGGATTTTTTTGAATTTTGGCCCATCTTCTGGGATAACCCTTCAGAGTGGGGGCCACCTTGCGGATGGGGATCAGCCGGTGGGTCACCCCGGTGCCGGGGACGGGATAGTCCATGACCGGCTCCACCCGTCCACCTAACATTTTGATGCAGTGGGCGGCCTGGTCCAGCTCCTGCTGGCTGTCTACCGCCTTCATGGCCAGAAACACGCCTCCCACCTTGACAAAGGGGAGACACAGCTCACACAGAAGCCGCAGCTCGGCCACGGCTCGGGCGGTGACAATGTCAAAGCCGTCCCGCCAGCCCTTTACCAGGGCCTGCTCCTCCGCCCGGGCGTGGACGGCCTGAATACCCTCCAGCCCTAGCTGGGCGCATACCTCGTTGAGCCAGTCCACCCGCTTGTTCAGGCTGTCCAGCAGGGTCACCTGGAGGGAGGGAACCAGGATCTTCAGGGGCAGGCCGGGCAGGCCGGCTCCGGTGCCCACGTCCAACAGGGTCTTGCCTTCAAAGTCCCCCCAGTTTAACAGGGCGGCGCTGTCCAGCATGTGCAGCCGGGCTACGCCGTCCTCCTCCCGGATGGCGGTCAGGTTCATCACCTGGTTTTTTTCCAGCATCAGCCGGCCGTACTCTGCCAGCTGTCCAGCGGCCTGAGGGGGCACGTTCTGAGATAGGCCCAGCTCCGTCAGACCTGCGGAAATGATCTGTTCCATGAGGGGATCCTCCAAGTTCTTAAAATACAACGGTGAACCCAAAGACCTCACCGAAGTTGCTCAGCAGTCCCACGATGCCCAGAGGCAGGGTGGCCAGAGCCAAGGCCCAGCACACCACTGCCAGCAGGATGGCGGGTACTTTGCCGGGCCGGCCGGTGGAGCGGTAGCTCACCACGCTGAGCGCGCCCAGACCGATGAGGCCCGGCACCGTCAGCAGAGGACCCAGGTTGCCCAGCGTGGTGCCGGTAAAATAGTAGTAGGTGGTCAGGGCCACCACGATCACCATGTAAGCCAGGCCGATCCAGGCCAGGGTCCGCTTCACCGGAGAGGCGGGGATGTAGTTTTTTTCTTCCTGTGGGCGTTTTTCGTCCGACATGATTACCTCCCAAAGCGCCTTCCGCCGCTCCCAATTTTGCCTGTCTCAAAAGCCTTGCGCCCCAAGGGTTTTGAGCGAATTCTGCTCTGGAGCCGTTTGGAGGGGGCAAAATGACCCGGAGAAGGGGAGAGGAGGGCGCTATCCGCTGGAAAGCGGTGTAATAATTGGAAAAGATATTACAAATTGAAATTTATCTTTGATCAGCAGCGTGAATGGGATTTGTTCCGCCTCCGCCGTCTCAATATGATGTAGAGACGGCGGAGGTGGGGAAATTCCATTAGTGCTTAGGAGTCAGCACCTGAGTGCCGCCCATGTAGGGCTGGATCACGGCGGGGATCTTCACGGTGCCGTCGGCCTGGAGGTTGTTCTCCAGGAAGGCAATGAGCATGCGGGGAGGAGCCACCACGGTGTTGTTCAGGGTGTGGGGCAGGTAGGTGCCCTTCTCGCCCTTGACGCGCATCTTCAGGCGGCGGGCCTGGGCGTCGCCCAGGTTGGAGCAGGAGCAGACCTCAAAGTACTTCTGCTGACGGGGGGACCAGGCCTCGATGTCGCAGGACTTCACCTTCAGGTCGGCCAGATCACCGGAGCAGCACTCCAGCTGGCGCACGGGGATGTCCAGAGAGCGGAACAGCTCCACGGAGTAGCGCCACATCTTCTCGTACCAGTCCATGGAGTCCTCGGGCTTACAGACGACTACCATTTCCTGCTTCTCAAACTGGTGGATGCGGTACACGCCGCGCTCCTCAATGCCGTGAGCGCCCTTCTCCTTGCGGAAGCAGGGGGAGTAGGAGGTGAGGGTCTGGGGCAGCTGGTCCTCGGTGAGGATCTGGTCAATGAACTTGCCGATCATGGAGTGCTCGGAGGTGCCGATCAGGTACAGATCCTCGCCCTCAATCTTGTACATCATGGCGTCCATCTCGGTCTGGGACATGACGCCCTCCACCACGTTGCCGTGGATCATGAAGGGGGGGATGCAGAAGGTGAAGCCCTTGTCGATCATGAAGTCGCGGGCGTAGGCCAGCACCGCCTCGTGGAGGCGGGCGATGTCGCCCATCAGGTAGTAGAAGCCGTTGCCGGAGACGCGGCCGGCGGCGTCCATGTCGATGCCGTCAAAGGACTCCATGATCTGGGTGTGGTAGGGGATCTCAAAGTCGGGGGTGACGGGCTCACCGAAGCGCTGCACCTCCACATTGGCGGAGTCGTCGGGGCCGATGGGCACGGAGGGGTCAATGATGTTGGGGATCTGGAGCATAATGTGGCGGATCTTCTGGGCCAGGTCGGTCTCCTGGGCCTCCAGCTCGGCCAGACGGTCGGCGTTGGCCTTTACCTTGGCCTTGGCCTCCTCGGCCTCCTGGAGTTTGGAGGGATCCTTCTTGGCCTGACCCATCAGGATGCCCACCTGCTTGGACAGGGCGTTACGCTGGGTGCGCAGCTCCTGGGCCTCGGCGATGGCGGCGCGGTTCTGGCTGTCCAGCTCCAGCACCTCGTCCACCAGGGGCAGCTTCTGGTCCTGGAACTTCTTCTTGATGTTTTCCTTTACCACGTCGGGATTTTCCCGGACAAACTTAATATCCAGCATGGTTTCTTCCTCCAATATTGTTATTTTGGTTTGTTTGAGTTGTTTCACGTGAAACTTACTTTTTTCGGAGAAAAAAGTAAGCTCCGCTTTCTTGAAAGAAAGCTTGGCAAAGAACTTTCTGGGAAGCTTCGCTTCCCTTCTGCGCCCGTAGGGGAGGGGGGAGGTGGAAGTTTTGCTTCCCTCGCCTATGGTCACAAATTAGCTGCCACAGCTTTGCCAGAGCAGGCGGCGTTAAGTCAGCGCAATGTGTTCTAAACTTTGCATATAAAGGGCCTAAGGCCCGGGGCAAGAAGGGAGAGCTGTTCTGATTTTGCCCGCCGGATGGTCAGATTAACCTCACAGGAGGGCGTCCCCCGTAGATAGGGGGTTTGGGGGAAAGGCGCCTGTGAGCACCCGCTCCGCGTAGGTGCTCACCGAAACCGTCCCCCAACGCATCTTTGGTTCCTTTCTGTGCGAGCAGAAAGGAACACTCGTTCCCTTAAAAAGAGAAAAGAGAGTTTTCCACACTTCAGACTAAAAATGTGGAAAGAAATTAGTACACCGCGTCGTAGATCTCCTGATACCGGTCCGCAGGGGAGAACCGTCCGTTGTCGGTCACCGCTTCGGTGGGCAGCGCAGCGGCCAGCTCGGGACCCATCTGATCAATCAGACTCCGGCACAGGCTGTACTTCTCCAGCACAAAGGCCTCGTCGATCTGCCAGAACCAGCCCATGGCCTCCACAGCCTGGGTGCTCTGCTGCTGGTTGGCGGACAGGGTGTTGTTTTCCTCGGTGAGCCGCTTGTTCTCCGCCTCCAGATCGTTGATCTGCTGGATCATCTCCATGTTCTCCTCATAGATGTCCTGTGCGGACTGGGCGTTGCTGAGAGACTCCCGCAGGCCGGTTACCGACTCATTCAGGCTGTCCACCACCTGCTGGTTCTGTCGCCGTTCCATCATAAAGGTGAGGAGCATCAGCACAAAGGCAGCGGCAAAGAGGATCGTGATGTATTTAAACACCGACTTCTGCCGCTTCTCCTTGGTGTCCGGCGGGACATAGGCGGGGGCCTTCTTAGGCTCCTCCTTGGCAACCGGCTTCTCTTGATCCTCCGGGGTAGGGGAGGGGGTGTGTTCGTCTTTACTCATAATGGGCTGCCTCCTCTCCGTGGAGAGTGTTCAGGAGGCTGAGCAGGGCCTCCAGATCTTCGGGGTTGTAGTATTCCAGTTGAATTTTGCCCTTCTTCCCGTGGTGGGAGATGGTCACCTTCCGGCCCAAATTGCTGGACAGGGACTTCTCCAGTTCCCCCAGGTACAGGGCGATCTCGTCGTTGGCAGCCTTTTTCTCTGCCGGCTGCTTCTGTAAGGCCTTCACCAGGTTCTCTGTC
The DNA here is from genome assembly GCA_902497145.1 of uncultured Oscillospiraceae bacterium. Taxonomy (GTDB): domain Bacteria; phylum Bacillota; class Clostridia; order Oscillospirales; family Oscillospiraceae; genus Lawsonibacter. The sequence goes on along the minus strand of CABVDR010000042.1, from coordinate 14,697 downwards.
TGCCGCACCGACAGGCCATGGGCCACCACCTGTTTGGCTGCTTGACGCTGCAAAGCCTGGGTGGGAGCGCCCAGAATGGCTCGGGCATGCCCGGCGGACAGAGTGCCGTCCTCCACCAGCTTCAGTACGTCTTCCGGCAGGGACAGCAGCCGCAGGGTGTTGGCAATGGCGGGGCGGGACTTGCCCATCTCTTCCGCTACCTGCTCCTGGGTCATGCCGTATTCCTCCATGAGCACCTGATAGCCCCGGGCCTCTTCCGCCGGGTTCAGGTCCTCCCGCTGGAGGTTTTCAATGAGTCCCAGCTCCATCACCTTCCGGTCGTCCGCCTCAATGATGACGGCGGGCACCTCGGTGAGACCGGCCTGCTTGGCCGCCCGCCACCGCCGCTCGCCGGCGATAATCTGGTAGTAGCCGGAGGCCAGCCGCCGCACGGTAAGGGGCTGGATAATGCCGTGGATCCGAATGGATTCGGCCAAATCGCTGAGAGTTTCCGGGTCAAACCGCTTCCGGGGCTGGTTCAGGCCCGGCTCCACCTGGGAGATAGGGAGAGAGACGGAACCTTCTCCCTGCTGCGGCAGCTCCGGGTCGCCCAGCAGGGCGTTAAGCCCCCGGCCCAGTCCCAGATCGGTCTTTCGTTTTGCCATGGTACACCTTCCTTTCTCATAAGAAAGGGCTGGGCCAACAAAACAAAGTTTGGTTCAGCGCTTTCTGTGTTTCAAATGGTTGGGCGGAAAGTCCGCCCGGCGGGGGAGGGGAGTCACATAGCTCCGGATGCCATCTCCTCCGCCAAGGCCCGGTAGGCCTCTGCGCCCCGGGAGTAGGGATCATAGTCGGTCACTGGCTTGCCGTGGCTGGGGGCCTCGCTGAGCCGCACATTCCGGGGAATGACGGTGGCGTACACCTGTCCGGGGAAGTGCCGCTTCACTTCCTCCGCTACCTGGAGGGACAGGTTGGTGCGGCTGTCAAACATGGTGAGCAGCACGCCCTCCAGGGACAGCTTGGGGTTGAGACCCCGCTTGACCAGCCGGACGGTGGACAGCAGGTCGCTCAGACCCTCCAGGGCGTAGTACTCGCACTGGACGGGGACAATGAGGGAGTGGGCCGCACACAGGGCGTTGACGGTAAGCAGCTCCAGGGAGGGGGGACAGTCGATGAAGATAAAGTCGTAGTTCTCTGCCAGACTGTCCAGCGCTTTTTTCAGCAGGTGCTCCCGGTCGGGAATGGCGATCATCTCGATGCCGGCGCCGGCCAGCGCCTTGTTGGAGGGGATCACATCCCCATACTTGGTGGAAACCACCGCCTTTTTGGGCTCTGCCCCGTTAATGAGCACGTCGTACACGTTTGGGGAGGCAGTGTTTTTATCCACGCCCATACCCGATGTGGCATTGGCCTGGGGGTCAAAGTCACACAGCAGCACCCGTTTGCCCAGGGCCTTCAGGGCGGCGGTGATGTTTACGGTGGTAGTGGTTTTGCCCACGCCGCCTTTCTGGTTGACAATGGCAATGATTCTGGCCATTCGGTTACCTCCTGACGGAAAATAGAGGCCATCACATCCCTACCTTATAATATATAGAGCGGTGGTGTGATTCCAGAGTTCCATTATAACAACCGTAGCTTACACTTTCAAGCCGTTTACCTGCATTTCTCTTGGGCAAACCAACAATTCCATGTTTCACGTGAAACAACAGCAACCAGACGAGCCCAACTGTTTCACGTGAAACATAGACTGCCCGCTGTACCGGGGTGTTTCACGTGAAACAAGAAAAATCCGGCGGGGATGTTTCACGTGAAACATCCCCGCCGGGGCTAATCTACCGCCGGGCGGGAGAGCGGGGGATCCGGATGGTGAGGAGGATCTCCTCCTCGCCGTCCTCCCGCTGGCACTGGGCGTCGACCCCCGCCGTACGCATGAGGGTCAGGCCCCGCTGGACCGTGTTGAGAAACAGCCGCACGTCCTTGACAATAAAGGTGCGCCGGGGCCGCTTGGCAGGCTGATCCGGCGGGGGAGGGAGGAGAAGGGTCTCCACCAGCGCCTCCGTCTGGGCCACCGTCAGCCGCTGCTCCACTACCGTTTGGGCGGCCTGTAATTGCAGCTGGGGATTGTCCAGGCTGAGCAGTGCCCGGGCGTGGCGCTCCGTGGCCCCGCCGTCCCGCAGCACCTCCAGCACCTCCCGGGGCAGCTTCAGCAGCCGCAGCTTGTTGGCCACTGCCGACTGGCTCTTGCCGATCCGCTTGGCCGCCTCCTCCTGGGACAGGTGGTAGGTGGAGATCAGTTTGTCCAGCGCCAGGGCCTCCTCCCAAAAGTCCAGGTCCTTCCGCTGCAAGTTCTCCACCAGGGCCAGCAGGGAGGAGCGCTGGCTGTCAATCTGGAGGGACAGGCAGGGCACCTCCTTCAGCCCGGCCAGCTTGGCGGCCCGCAGCCGCCGCTCTCCGGCTACCAGCTCCCAGCCGTAGTCCACCCGACGTACGGTCAGTGGCTGGAGCAGGCCCAGGGCTTGAATAGACTTGGCCAGCTCCTCCAAATCGGCCTGAGCAAACACCCGGCGGGGTTGATCCGGATTAGGAAAAATGTCGTCCACAGGCAAGAACAGCACCCGGGTGCTGTCCAGCATCCCCTTCTTCCGCAGCAGCTGCATGATACGCCCTCCTGTTCCGGGAAATAATCTTATTCATAGTTTACCATATTTTGGAAGATAAAAGGGCGAAGGCCGTCGAGGCAAAAAAATTCTTTTTTCCCGGGAAAAGCATAAGAAAGGGGGCGGAACATGCAGAATGCTGGAAATTCATAGGAATCATGAAAAAGCGGTCAAAAGCAAAAGAAAGGGTCGGTAAGAAAAAATAGTTCCTTAAAAACCGGAAAAACAGTTGAGAAAATCGGGGGATGTGTGTATACTGAGAGAGTAAGAGGACACCTGCCAAAAATGCAAGGCGGGGAAGGAAACCATGCGTTTGTGAAGAAATGGAAGGAGAGAGCTGCATGACAAGCAAGAAAAAGCTGCCCCTGGCATTTTGGATCTTTATTGGTCTGGCAGTCGGTGTGGTGGCCGGTCTGGCGCTCATGCCCATGCCGGATGGCGCCGGCGTAGACATCGCCAAAAACTACATCAAGCCCTGGGGTGACATCTTCCTCAACCTGTTAAAATTTGTGGTCGTTCCCATCGTTCTGTTTTCCATTGCCTCCGGCGTGATCTCCATGAAGGACATCAGTAAGGTGGGCGCCATCGGCGGGAAAACAATCGTTTACTACATGTGCACTACCGCCTTTGCCGTGGTCCTGGCGCTGATCCTGGCGAATATCGCCACCGGCATCGGCCTGTTCCATACCCTGGACACCACCGACCTCAGCTACACGCCCCCGGAAGGGCAGAGCTTTATGACGGTCATCGTCAACATCTTCCCCTCTAATGCGGTGCAGCCTCTGGCCGACGCCACCATGCTCCAGGTAATCGTAATTTCCCTGTTTTTGGGCTTCGGTGTGCTGCTGGCGGGGGAGAAGGGCCTGGTAGCTGCTCAGGTCATCGACAGCTTCAATGAGGTGTTCATGAAGATCATGGACCTCATTATCCGGCTCTCGCCCATCGGCGTGGCCTGCCTCATCTGCCCCGTGGTGGCGGAAAACGGGCCGAAGATCCTGCGGGATCTGGTGGCAGTGCTGGCCCTGGCCTATGTGGGCTACATCGTCCACGCCCTGCTGGTCTATTCCTCCACGGTGAAGCTGCTGGGCGGCCTGTCCCCGGTGGCCTTCTTCAAGGGCATGGCTCCGGCCATGATGATGGCCTTCTCGTCCGCCTCCTCCGTGGGCGCCCTGCCCTTTAACCTGGAGTGCACCGAGCGCCTGGGCGCCCGCCGGGAAGTGGCCTCCTTTGTGTTGCCTCTGGGCGCCACCATCAACATGGACGGCACCGCCATCTACCAGGGCGTGTGCGCCGTGTTTATCGCCACCGCCTACGGCGTGAACCTGTCCCTGGGCGACATGGTCACCATCGTGCTCACCGCCACCCTGGCCTCCATCGGTACCGCCGGTGTGCCCGGCGCGGGCATGGTCATGCTCACCATGGTGCTCCAGAGCGTGGGCCTGCCGGTAGAGGGCATCGCCCTGGTGGCCGGCATCGACCGGGTCTTTGATATGGGACGTACCACCGTCAACATCACCGGCGACGCCGCCTGCACCCTCATTGTCTCCCGGATGGAGGACCGCAAGGAGGCCCGCACCCGCGCCGTCCGCGGATAACCTACTTTTCTTGAAAAAAAAGTAGGCAAAAGAACTTCCTGCAAAGCTCCGCTTTGCTTCTTAGCCCGCAATATAGTTTTCCTGTGGGAGTGACGCTCTGCGTCGCTCCCATTTTTTGTTTTAATTATGAGAAGACGAGGAATGTTCTTTCCAGCGATGGAAAGAACCAAAGATCGCCGGGGGACGGCTTCGGTGAGCACCTACGCGCAGCGGGTGCTCACAGGCGCCTTTCCCCCGGTCCCCCTTTTTACGGGAGAGGGTCACTTCGGTCTGTTCGTAATTTTCGGCGGGCAAAATTTGAGTGGACGCTGCATCTCTTTCCGGCCCACTGGGGCCTTTTGCCATCAAAATTAAAAGCTTTTCCTCTCTAACGCACACCGCCTGGTGCCTACCTACTCGTTTTGTGCGGCGGTGGTCGGGCGGACCGGGTGCGCCCACGACAACTGCCCAGCTGCCACGGCTCTGCCAGAGTAGGCGGTGTCCGTACAGCGCAGATATTTTCAAATTCCTGACCCGGCAGGGGCCTGTGTCCCCGAGGCAAGAAGGGTTAGCCGCTCAGATTTTGCCCGCCGGAAACTTTTTGCCAAGGGAACTGGAGGGCGTCCCTCGTAAATAGGGGTCCGGGGACAAGCCGCCTATGAGCGCCCGCTGCGCGAAGGCGCTCATCGAAGGCGGTCCCCGGCGATTCTTTGGTTCCTTTCTGATCGCTCAGAAAGGAACACCCGTCTCTCCACAAAATAAAAAAGAAGCCCGGGAATTCCCGGGCTTCTCTCATAAACAGAAGAAAGAAACTTACTCCACCGCCACCGCGTGCTGCCGCACCATGTACAGGGGGTCCAGTACATCGGCGGAGATCCAGTAGAAGTAGTCGTGATAGCGGTCGTCAATGTTGTAGGGATCGGCGATGTAGTAGTACTCCGTGGAGGCGTCATAGCCGCACACCAGCACCGCGTGGTTGTTGCGCAGCAGCCGCTGGGTAGTGCCCTCAATGTTGAAGTTGCGGTAGTAGGGCTGCTCCCAGTACAGGGTGACATAGATGACCACCGGGTTGCCCAGCAGCACTTCCTCCCGCAGCTCCTCCACCGACTTGCCGGAGAAGTCAATCACATTGCCGTACCGGCGACCGTACTCCGCCAGAGGGGCGGGATAGATGGTGGTGCGCAGGGTCTCGCTGGGCACATAGGGGGAGCCCACAAAGCCCTTGGCGGGGTTGGAGGAGGTCTTGGGCATGTCGGCCAGGAACTGATCCAGGGTCACGTTCTGGGCGTAGCCCTTGGCCTTCAGGCCCATGAGCAGGGAGGTGGGCTCACAGCCTACCCAGGCCTGGGAGGGGTAGACCTGACTGATGTAGGGGGTGGGGATGACCGTGCATACCGGCAGGGGATCAAACTGCACGTCGGTCATCAGGGTATAGCCGGACAGGTTCAGCAGCAGCACGGAGAATTCCGCCCGGGTGATGGGGTCGTCCGGGTGGTATTTTCCGTCGCCCCGTCCGGAGACCACACCCAGCTGCGCCAGGGTCAGCACAGCTTCCTCATCGGAACGGCCTGTCATGTCAGAAAAGGCGGGGGTCCCATTCACCGCAGTGAGGGAGAAGTTGTCCGGCCACTGGCAGATGCAGTTGTACAAAATCTGGGCGGCCTCGCCCCGGGTCAGGTTCTGCAGGGGGTGGAACAGGGTGGTGCCGTCCTGAGGCAAAACGCCGTTGGTCTGCAGGGTGACGATGTAATCTTTGGCCCAGCAGTTGTCCAGATCCGTGTAGGTGGGAAGGGGTGTGGGATCTTCCACCTCGGTGTCCGGGGTCTCTTGGGAGTCAGAGGGGAGGTCAGAATCCTCCGTATTCTCGGAATCCTGTGCAGCCTCTTGATCCTGCGTGTCCTGCTTCTCCTCTGAATCGGCAGGGTCATGGACCGCATAGAGGTCGCCTTGTTCCTTCATGTCATCTAAAACCTGCTGGGGGATGTCCTGGGAGGGATTGTCTCCCGTCTCATCCGAAGGGGTTTGAGACGAGGTCCCGTCCAGCGTGACGCCCCGTTCTTTTAACAGGCTTAGGGTCAGCACTGCGGCCTCCTCCCGGGTAATGGAGTTGTCCGGGCGGAAGGTATGGTCGGGATATCCGGCGATAATCCCGTGTTCCATCAGTGTGTACACTTGAGCCTGAGCCCAGTGATGGCGCAGGTCGTTGGGTGCCGCAGCAAAAGCCGGGGTGGTAACCAGTGCCGCCCCGATGGCGCCGCACAGCAATGCGGCGCACAATCTGGATCGTTTCAAGGTTGTGTTCTCTCCTTTGTCTCATTTTTCCACACACAGCTTTTTCTGATTCAGAAAAAGAACACATCCATTCTACTCCCATTCAATAGGGACTGCAAGGGGCGCGGAGAGGGAAATGTGCCCAATTCATGTTAGATCGTCACCTCTTAGGACAGAGAAAGGCCGTTCAGAATTAACCGGTTGGCCAGCTGGGCCATCTGTTCCGGCTCCTCTTGGAAGCCCCGTCCCATCCAGCCCCGGGCCAGGCCCACCGCCCCGGACACCAAAAAGTCCAGGCAGCAGCCCCACAGCTGCTGATCCAGGGGCAGAAACAGACCCTGCCAGTCCTCCTGACACTTCTGATAAATCAGCTGGTCCAGCCGCCGGAAAAAGGAGTCCTGGGTGCGTTCATCCAAAAAGGCCAGCCGCAGCACCGGGTCATCCCGGACAAAGCGGAACACGTCGGTGAGCAGGGGGGTGAGTCCCTTCTGCAGGTCCTCCGGGGCATAGGAGGACAGCAGACTGCTCAGGCGCTCAAACAGCTCCGCCTCCATTTGGTCCAGCAGGTCAAAGACGTCCTTATAGTGGGCATAAAAGGTGCCCCGGTTTACGTCGGCCCGCTGGGTAAGCTCCCGCACCGTAATGGAGCGGGCGTCCTTCTCCTGCAGCAGCTCCAGCATGGCCTGTTGCAGGCGGGTGCGGGTGCGGCGCACCCGGCGGTCGGTCTGACCTTGGTTCATGGTGGTCCCTCCTAAAAAATTCACAGAAACTTTGCACAATTTCCCAACAGAATGTGGAAAACTGTCGCGTTTCGAACACGATTGCCGGAATTTGTCCCTTGCGTCCCAGATTGGAACCACTATAATATAAAGTGAAAAAATAATCAACACTTGTTCCTTAATCAACAGGAGGACGGTTATGGCCTATATATCGCTGGAGCACGTGGTCAAGCGCTATAAAATGGGGGAAGTCACCATCACGGCGGTGGATGACATCACCTTCGACATTGACAAAGGGGAATTTGTTATTATCGTGGGCCCCTCCGGGGCGGGAAAAACCACGGTGCTGAACATTTTAGGGGGCATGGATGCCTGCGACGAGGGCACTATCCTGGTGGATGGCAAGGAGATCAGCAAGTGCAACTCCCGGCAGCTTACCACCTACCGCCGCTACGACATCGGCTTCGTCTTTCAGTTCTACAACCTGATCCAGAACCTTACCGCCCTGGAGAATGTGGAGCTGGCCGCCCAGATCTGCAAAAATCCTCTCCCGGCGGAGGAGGTGCTGCGCCACGTGGGGCTGGGGGAGCGGCTCAATAACTTCCCCGCCCAGCTCTCCGGCGGCGAGCAGCAGCGGGTGGCTATTGCCCGGGCGCTGGCCAAAAACCCCAAGCTTCTCCTGTGCGACGAGCCCACCGGCGCTCTGGACTACATCACCGGCAAGGCGATTTTGAAGCTCCTTCAGGACACCTGCCGCCAGCAGGGCATGACCGTGGTAGTCATCACCCACAACACCGCCATTGCCCCCATGGCCGACAAGGTGATCCACGTGAAGAACGGACGGGTAGACCGGATGGTGCGCAACGAGCAGCCCATGCCGGTGGAAGAGATCGAGTGGTAACAGAGGATTCTGACGCGCTATGAGACAAGTTCAAGACAACAGGGAAAGGGGGGCGGCGGCATGAAAACCAGAAAAAAGCATACCCCAAACCGTCTGCTCACCGACACTCTGCGGGAAATTAAGAATACCCGCAGCCGCTTTGTTTCCATCCTGGTCCTCTCCGCCCTGGCGGTGTGTTTTCTGGCCGGACTCCGGGTCACCGAGCCGGACATGAAAAACAGCGTGGACCAATATCTGGATGACCAACGGCTCATGGACCTGCGGGTGGTGGCCACCCTGGGTCTCACCCAGGAGGATGTGGACGTACTGGGCCGCCAGGAGGGGGTGGCGCTGGCCCAGGGGGCCTATACCGTCGATGCGACGGTAAAAGTGTCGGATAAGGATTCTACTGTAAAGGTGCTATCCTTCACAGAAGATATCAACATTCCCGACCTCCAGGAGGGCCGTCTGCCGGAACATGCCGGAGAATGTTTGGTAGAACCCCGATTTTTGCAGGAAACGGGCCTTTCTTTGGGGGATAAAATTGTGCTGGATACGGGAACCGGGGACTATGAGAACGCCCTGGTCCAGGATGAATTTACCATAGTTGGAAGCGCCAACTCCCCGCTGTACATCGGCGTGGAGCGGGGCTCCTCCACCCTGGGCACCGGAAAGGTGAGCTATTTTATCCTCCTGCCCATGGAGTCCTTCGATATGGAAACCTACACCGACGCCTACCTGCTGTTTGAGGGGGCCTCGGAGCTGATGACGTACAGCGACGCCTACGAGCAGCTGGTGGAGGAGCGCACCGACCAGCTGGAGCCCCTGTCCAAGGAGCGTGCCCAGCTGCGGGGGGACTCCATCCGGGACGACGCCCAGGCGGAGATCGACGAGGCCAAGCAGAAGCTGGCCGATGCCCAGGTGGAGGTGGCCCAGGAGCTCGCGGACGCCGAAGCGGAGCTGGCCGACGCACGGCAGGAGCTGGATGACGGCTGGGCGGAGTACCAGGACGGCGTGGACACCTTCAACCGAGAGATTGCCGACGCGGAGCAGGAGATCGCCGACGGACAGAAGGAACTGGACGACGCCAAAAAGGAGCTGGACGACGGCGAGCAGGAGCTCTACGACGCCAGAAAAGAGCTGGATGACGGCTGGAGCGACTACTACGAGGGCCGGGCGGACTATCTCACCGGCCTGAAGGAGTGGGAGGACGGCAAGGCGGAGTATGAGGACGGCCTGCGGGAGTATGAGGACGGCGTAGCCCGGCTGGAGGACGCCCGGCAGGAGCTGGACGATGGCTGGGACGAGTACTACGACGGCTTGGCCCAGTATAATTCCGGCGTGTCCCAGCTCAACGCGGGGCGGCGGGAGCTGCAGCAGCAGGAGGCCGCCTTCCAGGAGGGGCTGACTCAGTTCCGCAATCAACTGCCAGCCCTGGGTTTGCCCAGTTATTCCAGCAACAGTGAGCTGCTGGCCGCCATGGCGGGAAGTGCCGGGGATACCATTGATATTGTGTTGAATACTACCCGCAGTAACTTGAGCGATGGCATCAAGCTGTTAGATGGCATTGCCCAGCTGGAGCAGCAGCTGGGAGAGTATGCCAACAAGGATACGAATGAGCTGACGAAGGAAAAAAAGACGTTAGAGGGCACAGTTACCAACCTAAATACGCAGATTGCCGAAACCCAACAAGCACTGGAAAACTTATCCCAGGATGACCCGGAGTATGCGGCAAAAAAAGCCGAACTGGAGGCAAAGCTGACCACACTCAACCAGCAGCTGACCACAGTACAAAGCGCGCTGACCAGTTTGAGTCAAATGCTCCCCTATAAAGAGCAGTTGGATGACCTGCGGAACCAGCGGGAGGCGGCGGGCCTCACAAATACCACTTCCCAACAGCTCCAAGCCCAGCTAAACCAGCTCTACACCACCGTAAACGGCCAGACCGTACCCGTGCGGACTTCCGTCTTCCTCTCCGCCAACCAGCAGATCCAGCAGGGCTGGCAGGAGATCTACGACGGCGAAGCGGAGCTGGCCGCCGCCAAGCGGCAGCTCAATGACGCCAAACAGCAGCTGGAGGAGGGCGAAGAGGAGTACGAGGACGGCGTGGCCGAGCTGGAGGACGCGAAAAAGGAACTGGACGACGCGAAAAAGGAACTGGACGACGGCTGGTCCGAGCTGGAGGACGGCCGCCTGGAGCTGGTGGATGCCAAGCAGAAGCTGGACGACGGCGAGGCAGAGTACTCCGACGGCATGAAGGAGTGGCAGGAAGGCAAGCTGGAGTACGAGAAGGGCGTGGTGGAGCTCCAGGACGGCAAGGACACCCTGGAGCAGGAGCGCGCCGACGGTCTGGCCGAGCTGGCCGACGGAAAAAAGGAGCTGGACGACGGCGAGGCCGAGTATGCCGACGGCTACCAGGAGTACCTGGACGGCAAGGCGGAGGCGGAGGATGAGATCGCCGACGCCCAGAAGAAGGTGGAGCAGGCCCAGCGGGACCTGGATGACCTGGACGACTGCGAGTGGTACCTGCTGGACCGGGACACCAACATGGGCTTTGTCAGCTACTCCATGGACGCCGACCGCATGGGCAACCTGGCCAGCGTCTTTCCCCTCATCTTCTTCCTGGTGGCGGCCCTGGTGTGTCTGACCACCATGACCCGCATGGTGGAGGAACAGCGGGTGGCCATCGGCGGCATGAAGGCCCTGGGCTACTCCAAGGGGGCCATTGCCATCAAATATGTGGGCTATGGTTTCCTTGCCAGCGCCATTGGCTCCCTGGTGGGGTTGGCCATCGGACTGACTTTGCTGCCCTGGATCATCTGCACCGCCTGGAAAATCATCTACAACTTCGGCCCCATCCACTACGGGATTGAGCCCGCCACCTCGGTCACCGCCTGCCTGGCGGCGGTGGGGACGGTCACCCTGTCCGCCCTGGGGGCCTGCTTTAACACCCTGGCCGCGGTACCCGCCCAGCTCATGCGGCCCAAGGCGCCCCCCATGGGCAAGCGCATCCTCCTGGAGCGCATCACCCCCCTGTGGCGGCGGCTGTCCTTTAACTACAAGATTACCCTGCGGAATTTGTTCCGGTATCAGAAGCGGTTCTGGATGACCGTCATCGGCATCGGCGGCTGCGCCGCCCTCATCGTCACCGCCTTTGGCCTGAGGGACTCCATCTTTGCGGTGATGGATATGCAGTACGACGAGATCTACCGCTACTCCGCCCAGCTGGGGCTGGTGGAGCACATCACCCCCGGAGAGTGGTCTGAGGTGGAAAAGGCCCTGGACGGCAGCGACTTGGTGGGGGACTGGACCCGAGAACACACCGAGACCATCACCGCCGAGACCGATGCCTACACTGCCGACGCCACCCTGGACGTGGTGGAAAACAGCGAGGTGCTGGAGCGGTTTATCAACCTGCGCCACCGCACTGACAACGACACCGTGACCCTCCCCGATGACGGGGTCATTATTACCGAAAAGCTCTCCCTGCTGCTGGGGGTGGAGCCGGGGGACACCATCACCCTGGACGGAGACAGCCGGGTGGAGGTGCGGGTGGCCGACGTCACCGAGCACTACATCCAGCACAGCGTGTACATGTCGGCAGCCTACTATGAGCAGGTTTTCGGACAGGCTCCCGAGGAGAATGCCGTGCTGGTGTCCTACGACACCCAGGCGGACGGGGCCCAGGAGCTGGAACAGGATCTGGTTTCCCTGGACGGGGTCAGCTCCCTGACCCGGATCGAGGACACCCGGAAGACCTTCGGCACCAGCCTGGAGAGCGTGGACTACGCCGTGGCGCTGATCATTGTGTGTGCCGCCGCCCTGGCCTTTGTGGTGCTCTATAACCTCACCAACATCAACATCACCGAGCGTATGCGGGAACTGGCCACCTTAAAGGTGCTGGGCTTCTACGACGGGGAGCTGTCCGCCTATATCTACCGGGAGAATGTGATCCTCACGGTGTTTGGTGTGGCGTTGGGGATGGTGCTGGGCAAGCTCCTGCACCAATGGCTCATTTTGACGGTGGAGATTGACCTTCTCATGTTCGGCCGCACCGTGGCTCCCACCAGCTACCTGTGGGCGGTGGTGCTTACCACCGTGTTCTCCCTGCTGGTGAACCTGGGCGCCCACCGGAAGCTCAAGAAGCTGGACATGGTGGAGTCGCTGAAAACCGTCGAGTAACCCCCGCTTTCTTGAAAGAAAGCTTGGCAAAGAACTTTGTGCGAAACTGCGTTTCGCCTCTGTCCAGAGAAGCATAAGAAAAGAGGGACGGCTGTCAGGCCGTCCCTCTCTATGTAAATTTTTAACAAATGAGTTCCAGAAATTATGTGATTTGGAACAAATTGACGAAAATGATTGATTTTACCTAAAACGCTAAACTTTTTAAAAAAGATGTCGATAATAGATAAGAAGACAAAAGAATCGTCCCAATATTGTTCCCAATAGAAGTATGTTGGGAATCTAACGGGCGCCTTTTGTTGGACTAAAAACACAAACAGAAAGACCCCCGATCTGCAGCACGAACAGATCGGGGGTTTTTCCCTTGTCTGGTTCGGGGCCGTGTGGGCCCGCCCTGTCTTACCCCTCGTTCACCACGCCCACAAACAGGGTCACCCCCTGGCTGCGCAGCACAAACAGGAAGGGGCGGTTCAGGTTCATAACAAACGCTTGGCCTGAGGGGTCCGCGGCATTTTTATCCACGGCCAAAGTCGTCACAGCGGCGGCCTCCACGCCCTCCTCATCCACGCTCACCTGAGCCATCTGCTGGGCCTGGGAAAGATAGGCGCCCAGCGTGGTCAGACCGCTCAGGTCTGCCTTGTCTGTCTCCAGAAGGTCGGTGATGCCCAGGGCTTTCAGGGTGTCCGTCAGATCCAAGTTGGCGGACAGGTCAAACTTGGGTACCGACCACTCCACCGTGCCATACTGCACATCGGCGGCCCCGGAGCTGAGGCTGGACAGGAAGTTGGGGTCTTTTAATAACTCCTCGGGGGCCGTGCCCTCCTCAGGCAGTACGAAAAACATCTCGCCCAGCTGGGTCTCCAGGGCGGCGGCCTGATATCCGTCCCGGTTCAAGAAGTTGCCTGCCAGAGAGGCGTGCATAAAGTCGGCGGAGACCGTGTCTCCTGCGGCGGTGGTAAAGTCTCCCGTCTGGGTCTGGGAGGCCTCAAAGGGCTCCATCCAGGCCGCCTTGTAGTAGAGGGAGGAGGCCAGCAGGGCCAGGGTCTCCGGCTTGGTCTCTACCACCGGGCCGTCCCCGCCGATGAGGCCGTTGGTTTCTTTGGAAATCCAGTCGGTGATGGCCTGGTCGGCGCCCGGGGTGCCCATGGGGGTGGTGTAGACCCCGGCAAAGTAGTCCCGGCCCAGGCTGTCCAGGGTGGCCTGGACGTAGTCGCCCTGCTGGGCGTCATTGAGCCACACGGAGTTGGACAGGATGAGGCTGCTCACCCCGTCGTTGGTGTACAGGCCCTTCCACAATCGGCCCACCTGGTCGGTGAGCTCCCGCTGTCCCGCCACCCCCAGGGCGGAGAGCAGCTGAGCCTGACTGTCTCCCTGGGCGCAGGGCACCAGCATGGCCAGAGCCGTCCACAGGGAGACGGGGGAGTAGGCGGCATTTTTCCCCTCCTGGCCCGCCAGAGCCAGGGGGGTGCTCTTGGCGGCAAAGTCGCTCAGGGCAAAGCGGGTGCCCTCGGGGATGCCGCCGCTGCGCAGCTCCATCACGGCGCTGTAATATTCGTCGTAGGCGTTGTAGTAGGCGTCCCAATCGGCGTCGGGGCCGTCCTCCGGGGCCTGGGGGAACTGGGGGAAGGTGGGGTAGGTGGGCTCCTTCAAGGCAGTAAAGACTGCCTGGGCAGGCTCTTGGGAACTGCTTTGGCTGCTCTGGGAGCTCTGGGGTGCCTGCTTCTGGCCACAGCCAGCCAGGGATAACAGCAGGGCGGCGGAGAGCAGGATGGATCCGGTTCGTTTCATAACAATACGCTCCTTTCCAGTGTTTCCTCTCTACTGATATAGACGGAAACCAGGGGGGAAGAGTTCCAAACAAAAAGGGGTATTCTTATTATATCCGGTTCTGCCCCCAGAGAAAAGAGTCAGGCCAGGGAGTAGGCCCACAGGTTGTTGATCTGTCCGGCCAGGGTGTCGTAGTCCCACAGCTGGGCGCTGGTGGAGCGGTGGTTGGGGTCGTTGACCCGGATCTTGCCGTCCTCCAGCCCCACCAGCACGATAAAGTGGCCGCTGGTGGTAAAGTCCCCGGGGCCTACGCTGCAGATGATGGGACGCCCCTGTTTGAGGGCGTTGGTGACCACTCCCTCGTCCAGGGGCAGCTCCTTGGCCGTGAGGCCGAAGTGTTTTGCTCCGGTGGTCATCAGTTCCCAGCTGGTGCCCACGCCGTCCACGTAGAGCCCCTGGCTGTCGGCGTACTGGGCCACGGTGTAGGGGGTGACGGTGTTGTCCCCGGTGAGGCCGGAGATCACCATGGACAGGGCGGTGGGGCCGCAGCCGTTGAGGGCCAGCAGGCCGTCCCCGTAGGTGGCATAGCCCCAGCGCATATCCCACTGCATCAGCAGGGGAAACTCGCCCTGGGTAACCTCACCCACCGTGTCGGCGGGGGTATCATGTTT
>CABVDR010000041.1 GCA_902497145.1 uncultured Oscillospiraceae bacterium | reverse complement strand
CGTGCTGGCCGGTCTGACGGGTGGTCTCCCCCGCCGTTACCCGGTCCAGGGAGACCGGAATAGTACCCACGTCATACTGGGACAGCACCAGCCGGAACAGGGCGGCAAACTCCTCCAGCTCCATGGGGGTCTCGCCCAGCAGCTGGGCGCACTGCTCCAGGCCGCCGCAGACGATCTCCCACAGCTGGCGGTACTCCTCCGCCAGGGCAGGCTGCTCCCGCTGCCGCAGGGTGGCCACCCGCTCCTCCAGCCGCTCCGGCAGACCGATGTTCTCCAGAAAGCTGTAAAGGGCAACCGCCTGACCCTCTCCGGTTTTATTGGTGTTTTTCCTTAAAAGTTCCAGAGGCTCGGCCACCTGGCGGCGGGCGCGGTCCAGCCGCTCCAGCAGGGCCTTGTCCTCCTCTGTCATGGGGAAGCCGTAACCCCGGGGGTGCATGTTCCAAGGCTTCGTTTGGGTCCAGCGGCTCCCCCGCAGGTTCCACTTGAGAACGTAGTTTTCCAGCAGGTCCCGGTCCTCCTGGGACAGATCCGTAAGTCCGGTTTTCAGATAGCGGAACACATCGTCGTAGCGGTAGCCTCCCGCCACCGTCTCCAGAGCCGCCGTCACCAGGGTGAGGATGGGCTTTTCCAGGATGTCCGTCATGGCGGAGGCAAACACCGGCACCTGATACCGGGGAAACACCGACTCGATGAGAGGCTGGTAGGAGGTAAAGTCCCGGGCGGTCACCTCGATGTCCCGGTAGCGCAGCCCCTCCTCCCGCACCAGGGTACGGATCCGGGAGGCCGCCCACTCCACCTCGGAGCGGGGGGTGAGGGCACGGTGGAGCTCCACCGCCCCCTCGCAGGAGGCGGGTTCTTGCTGAGGGCCGAACAGCTCCTGTTCCACCTTGTTGAGCGCAGAAACTCTGGAAGAACAGTTACTAGAAAGGATTTCTACTTCACAGGAAATGCCCCGTTCCTTGGCCAGCCGCAGCAGGGCGGCGGCGGTGCGCCGGGCGGGGGAAAAGATCCCCGTGCCCCCCTCGTCCTCCTCCAGGTGGTCACAGGTGAGGGTGACAGTGATCTGGTGGGCCTGGGCCATGAGCTGGGCAAGCACCTCCCCCTGCTGAGGGGTGAAGTCGGTGAAGCCGTCCAGCCACAGGTCCATATCCTCGGCCCAGGGGCAGGCAGAGAGCTTCTCCGCGGTGCGGGTCAGCCGGTCCCGGGGGTCCAGGGCGGTGCGGGCGGTGAGTGCCTGGTAGGCCCCGCAGATGAGCCCCAAATCCCGCAGCTTGTCCCCCTCAGGACCCTCCACCTCCTCCCCCGCCTGGAGGAGCAGCTGGGGCTGGACACAGCAGCTTTTCAGCTCGTCCACGGTAGCCAGCAGGTTTTCCAGGAAGGCGGGGCGGCGAGAGGGCCTGGCGTATACGGTCAGCTCCGGAGACACCGCCTTCACCGCCTGGTACATCAGCAGCAGCCGTCCGCCGCTGTCCAGCTCCGGCTCCCCCACGCCTCCCGCGGCCAGAAACACCCGGTTGGCCAACCGGCTGAAGGACAGCACCTCAGCGTACAGAGACACCGCGTCTCCCCCTGCCTTACATAGGGCACGCTCCGCCTGGTGGGACTGCTGTTCCGGGACCATCAGCACCTGCCGCCGCTCCTGGCCCGCCGCACACAGGCGCTCCAGCACCTTCGTGGTTTTGCCGCAGCCCGCCCGGCCTAAGATCAGTTTCAGCATGGGCCTGTCCTCCTCTCACGTTTTCTCTGGCTTTTTATATGATATCGCTGGTATTGTAGCATAGACCGGACAAAAGAAAAAGTCCCCAACCGCTGGATCGTCCCCTGTGTGTGGTTTTCCTCCTCTTGACAATATCGCGAGGCGATATTATAATATCATTAGACGATATCGTGTTGCGATATTAAAAGGAGGTGCCGGTATGGGCGGGAAAGAGCGGGCCGCATTGACAGAGCCTATGTTTTATGTGCTTATGTCTTTCCTGCACCAGGAGATGTGCGGCATCGAAATTACCGAATTTGTAGAAAAAAAGACCGGTGGCCGCCTGCGGCTTGGACCAGGAACACTTTATACATTGTTGGGAAAATTTCAGGACGAGCGCCTCATTGAGGAGACCCAAACTGAGGGGCGAAAGCGGACCTACCGCCTCACGGACAAAGGCCGCGAGGCCTATCTGGAGGAATTGGAACGGCTGCGGGCCTGTGTTCGTGACGGAGAGGAGGAGCTGTCATGAAAAAATCTGCCGTACATGTGATTCCTTATGGTGGTTTTGATATTCCTGGATTGGAAAATTGGTTGACTACCATGGCAGCCAAAGGCCTGCGCTTTCAAATGACAGCTGGCCCGCTTGCTTGGTTTGATCGGGGCCAATCTGAGCAAGTTCAGGTTCACCTGGAACCCATCCAGGGCGGTGCTGAAGATGATCCGGATCTGAACGCCATCTATGAAGAAGCAGGGTGGCAGTACTGGGGCATGTTCCGGGGCAGCTTTTACGTCTATGCCTCCACTGACCTAGAAGCCCAGGCCCACACCGATCCGGACACGTTGGACTATGCGTTGAAGAAGTTCTTTCGTCAAAAGCTGGTAGGCGGTGTACTGCTTCTCTTGGCCAACCTCCTGCTGCTTGGGCTTTATTGGCAGGGTGCACCCTGGGAAATTGATCTTTTATGGCTTCGATACTACCCGGTGGAGACCCTATCCAACGGGAGAACCCTTCCCTTCCTGCTGGCAGCGTTAGGATTTCTGCTCATTGACCTGTCCTATTTTCTGGGACTGTTCCACCTGATGCGCTACCGCCGGGCCGTAAAAAACAACCGAAACGCCTATGGACACAGGGGCCTGGGCTGGCTTTTAGCCGTGGGCCTTTTGGTCCTTCTGCCGGTACTCATCAACACCGTTCAACTCTTTTCCGGAACGAGTTATCGTCCCTACGATCTGGAGGGCTCCGGCTTTGTCACCCTCACAGACATTGAGGGGGAAGGTTTCCCTATCAGCCAAAGACAATTTTATTACATGGACTATATCTCCCACGGGGGTACCCTTCTGAATCCGGAATATTGGTATTTTCAGCAGTACGGCACGTTCGGGCAGAACCAAAGTTCTGACGACGTCCCTCACCTGGAAATCTCCATTGTCTGCTATCCTCTGGACATGCTGGCGGAAATGCGGGCCGAGGAGTGGAGCCGCCAGTACCTCAACGGCTCCGGTGATTTTGAAACTCTGGCCTCTGACTATGGACTGGATGAAATCCGCTACGCCCCTCGAGAGGAGCGAATCCATACCAGTGATATCACCGGGGAAACCCGTGTCTTTCTGCCCGGTGGAATTTTGATCCTGCGCCGGGGCAATACCGTTCTTTTCGCCGACTACTACGGCTATCAGGATCTGACCGAACATCTACAAGAGTTCGCCGCCATGCTGGAGGACCTTTGAACGGAGGGCTGAGCTATGAAACAGGACGGTACGTTGGTAAAGAAATTTGTCCCCTGTGCGCTGTGGGATTTTGCTGGCCTGCAGGCCTGGCTCAACCAGCTGGCACAGGCCGGATATGCTCTGGAGCGCTGGCCGGAGCGGACCTTTATCGGCCGGGTCTCCTTCCGGAAGGACCCGGAGGCGATCCGTGCCCGCTACTGCCTGGACCCGATCGGCGAGCGGATCGGTGAGGCGGAGCTTCAGGACCGGGCCGCCAGCTACCGGGAGTATGGCTGGCACTATATGGGCCGGATTGCAAAGTTATATGCCATCTATCGCTGTGACGACCCGAACGTGCCGGAGCTGTACAGCGATCCGGACAGTCTGGCCAGATCCATGAAAAAACAGCTGCGGTGGGCCTGGATCCAAATGCTCTTTTGGTTTTTGTGGGCTGCCGTACTGTTTCGCAACGACTGGCCCCTGCTGATTCGCTGGCCGGAGGAGTTCCTCATGAATCTGATCCTCCGGGCAGAGATTCTCATTCCTCTCTACGGAATCCTGTTGATTCTTGTCATTGATGCCGTCTCCGGTGGGGTAGGCACTTTTCTGGGCATCCGGCGGACTAGGGCATGTCTGCGCCGCGGTGAGTGGCCCACCGTCAGACCCCATCGCTATCCGGAGGCCCTCCGGTTTCTTCTGGTGTCAATTCCCGTGGGACTGCTCGTCTTGTTTCTGGTGTATCTGGGTGTGTCCGGAGCACGGCACACCAAGGTATTGTCTGGACCCGATGAGTGGGACTTTCCTCATGTGACCCTGGAGGAGACACTGCCTGCCGCAGCCAGTCTGCGGGTGTACAGCAATCAGGATATGCTCCACAGAGACACCTTCGATCACTCTCTTCTGGCTCCGGAGCAGTACGATGTGGCCCAAGGGGGAATGGTAGTTCTGGAAGAAGGCATACAGATGGATTCCAGGGTTTATCAGGAGTATGTCCAGGCTGCATCTCCCGCTCTGGCTCAGTCCGTGTACCAGGGACGAGTAACCGCCCACCGCCATTCTCTGGAGGAGTACCGCATCAACTGGGAGGAAAATACCTCCACACTCCACATGAATATTCCAAACGCCTATGATTTTACCCAGGAAGAAGAACTGTCCCGCCCGGAACTGGACGGCCTGACCCGTTTTGTCTATCAATTCTCAGATGAGACGCATCCCAATACGGTCTACATCGGCCTGACCGGCAACCAAGTGTTTGTCTTAAACTGTGATGGGGCCGTTGACAGTGATACCGCCCTGGAACTCCTGATCCAGCGGCTCACAGAGAAATAGCGCAGTTATGTTCCTTCTGATTCGTGGGGAAAGGAGCTGCTATGAAAAAGATCCGAACATTTCTTCCCTTGTCCATCTATGATATTCCCGGCATTGAACACTGGCTGGAAGAGCAGGCCAACGCCGGTCTCTTCCCCGTCTATCTGAACAGTTGGGCTACATTTGAGCCCACCGGAATACCCGGTACCCGGTTCCGTCTGGAGCCCTGGGGCAAGGAGGGTACCTCCCCCACCGAGGAACAGCTGGAACTTACGCACCAAGCCGGATGGGAGTACGCATTTACCATAGGCCAGGTCTATTTTCTGTTTTTCACCACCGATCCGGAGGCTCCGGATCTATACACTGATTTTGAAAGCAGAGGGCTTTCTCTGGCGCGGCTGGAAAAGCGAGTGCGGAACAATCGCCGGTTCTGGGCGGTCATCTGGTCGGTTCTGGGCTTGCTGCTGGTATGGGCGTTGTTCTTCTACCAGAGTCAATACGACGTACAGCCTGCCCGTTTTGCAGCCCTGCCCCTGCTTTTGCTGGAATTATTTAATCCAATTATTTTGTTCTTCCTGATAACCTCCTTCTTTTCCTGGAAGCACAACCGGCGGGACAGGCGTATTTTGGAAAAAACATGCCGGGCGTTGAAAAATGGCCTGCCACCGCCCCCCTCTGCCGGCCCCAGCCCCGCCCTGGCCCGGGAGCAGAAGATTGCTTTGATTCTAATTCCCATTCTTCTAGCGGCATGGATCTTTCAGTTTATGAGCAATCGCGGGCAGCTTACCGTCCCTGTGGAGGACTTCACCAGGCCCTATGTATCTCTTCAAGCACTGGAGCAGGTTGAACTTGTCTCCTCCCAGGAGGTATTTGGGCATTCTTCCTTTCACGAGGACGAAAACCGGGCTAAAAATCACACCTCTCTCCTCTCTCCCGTGTGGTACTCCGTCACACAGTACGGGTGCGAAACCGCCGAAGGTGACTATGAAGGATATTCCCCTGATCCCCAAGGTGGAAAATACCGCTACTCTTCGAGCCTGAATGCCACCTACTTCCATCTCCTGGTTCCCGCCCTGGCCAGACCGGTTGCCCAGTCCCAGATGAATCAGGATCGGGCGGTTAATGTATACTGGACTTATGAGGAGTTGTCTTATCCAGGCCTTGATTTTGTAATCTCGGCAACCGAACCAGACGGAATCTACCAGGGCCTGGCGCTGGGAAAGGGCGGCCGGGTTGCCGTGTTCCACTACGGCGGTGCAGAACAGCTTACCGATCATCTGGATCTTCTTGCAGCGATGGTCATGTAACTCGTGTTTGAGACAACCCGATTCACAACACAAGTTTTCTCTCTGATTTTCCAGGTGTTTCATTGCCACAGGCAGTGGCGCATAAAACCTGTGATAGACAGGTCAATTTCCCCATACACAACAAGAAGCCCCATAGGTCCACATTGTGTACCTATGGGGCTTAACCTACAACTGGGAATTTGGGTAGAATGGAACGGGTCAGGCCAGCTTCTCCAGACCGGCCTTGAGGCGACGCACCGTCTCCTCCTTGCCCAGGATATAGCAGATCTCCACCGCACCGCCGGGGGTGACCGCTTTACCAGCGGCGGCAATGCGCACCGGCCACATCAGGGTGGCGTTCTTCACGCCCAGGCCCTCGGCCAGGCCCACCAGGCTGTCGTGGATCATGGTCTGACTCCAGGAGGGCAGGTTCTCCAGCATGCCGATGGCGGCGGAGAGCATCTCCTTGGCCACGTCGGGGTTGCACTTGGACTTCTTGTTGGTGAAGAGGTCCACGCTGTACTCGGGCAGCTGGTCGAAGAAGTCCACCTTCTCGGGGATGTCGGTGAGCTTCTCGCACCGGGCCTGGAGCAGGGCGGCGATATCGGCAACCGAGATAGCCTCGTTTTTCACGCTCTGGCGGATATAGGGCTCGGCCACCTTGGCAAAGTCCTCGGGGGACATGGAGCGCAGATACATGGCGTTGAAGTGGGTGAGTTTCTCGATGTCGAAGATGGCGGGGGACTTGGACATGCCCTCCAGGTCAAAGGCCTTTGCCAGCTCCTCCAGGGAGAACACCTCCTGCTCGGCCAGCTCGCCCCGGGGGGACCAGCCCAGCAGGGCCACGTAGTTCAAAATGGCGTCGGTGAGGAAGCCCTGGTTGCGAAGATCCTCGTAGGAGGGGTCGCCGTGGCGCTTGGACATCTTGTGCTGGGCGTCCCGCATGACGGGAGAGCAGTGCACATAGGTGGGGATCTCCCAGCCAAAGCCCTCGTAGAGCAGGTTATATTTGGGAGCGGAGGACAGGTACTCGCTGCCCCGGACCACGTGGGTAATGCCCATCAGGTGGTCGTCGATGACGTTGGCGAAGTTATAGGTGGGCAGGCCGTCCCGCTTGATGAGCACCTGGTCGTCCAGGGTCTTGTTCTCCACGGTGATGTCGCCAAAAATGGCGTCGTGGAAGGTGGTGGTGCCCTCGTGGGGAATCTTCTGGCGGATGACATAGGGCTCACCCGCGTCCACCCGGGCCTGAGCCTCCTCCAGGCTCAGGGAGCGGCAGGGGTCGGCGGCGCGGTTAAAGTCGCCGGAGTCCTCCTCGCTCTCGGTCTTTTCGCAGAAGCAGTAGTAGGCGTGGCCCTTCTCCACCAGCAGCTGGGCATACTTTCCATAGGTGTCCCGGCGCTCGGTCTGGATATAGGGGGCCACGGGGCCGCCCACATCGGGACCCTCGTCGTGGTCCAGGTGGCACTCGGCCAGGGTCTTATAGATAAGCTCGGTGGCGCCCTCCACCTGCCGGGTCTGGTCGGTGTCCTCAATGCGCAGGATAAAGGTTCCTCCGGCGTTGCGGGCGATGAGCCAGGTGTACAGGGCGGTGCGCAGATTGCCGATGTGCATATAGCCCGTGGGAGAGGGGGCAAAGCGGGTGCGGACCTTCCCCTTGGGGATCTTGGCCTCCATCTCCTCAAAATACTTCTGATCCAAAGTCATACGTTTCCCTCCGTAAAAGCGGGTTGACCGCCTCTTTCTTGCAGGCAATTATAGCTGATTTTTCCCCTTTTGACAACCCTTCCCGCCCCCTTTCCCCTTCTGCAGCAGAATTGTAACGAAACCATGAAATTCCGCCCGGTATGATTGCCACGGGGGAAAAAATGTGCTATGCTGTATTGGTATCATTCTGCATATAGGGATTTTCCCAAAAAGGTTGTGTTTTACTATGGAAGAAACCAAAAAGAAAGTCATGCTCTCCGGCATTCAGCCCAGCGGCGACCTGCACCTGGGCAACTATCTGGGCGCCATCAAGAACTGGGGCGCTCGGGCCGACGAGTTTGACTGCTACTATTTTATGGCCGACATGCACACCATCACCGTGCGGCAGGTCCCGGCCGACCTGCGTCGGCGCACCCTCACCCAGCTGGCCCAGTACATCGCCTGCGGCCTGGACCCGAAGAAGAACACCCTGTTCATCCAGTCCCATATCCCCGCTCACGCGGAGCTGGGCTGGGTGCTCAACTGCTACACCATGTTCGGTGAGCTCAGCCGCATGACCCAGTTTAAGGATAAGTCGGCCAAGCACGCCGACAACATCAACGGCGGTCTCTTCACCTACCCCTCCCTCATGGCTGCCGACATCCTGCTCTACCAGCCCGACTATGTCCCCGTGGGCAACGATCAGAAGCAGCATGTGGAGCTCACCCGCAACGTGGCCCAGCGCTTCAACAACATCTACGGCGATGTATTTAAGGTGCCTGAGCCCTACATTCCCAAGACCGGCGCCCGGATCATGTCCCTCAACAACCCCGCCAGCAAGATGAGCAAGTCCATCCCCGAGGGCTGTGTCTTCCTGATGGAGAAGCCGGAGGACATCCAGCGCAAGTTCAAGCGGGCCATCACCGACAGCGACACCGAGCGCTGTGTCCGCTTTGACCCGGAGAACAAGCCCGGCGTGTCCAACCTGATGAACATTTACTCCGCCGTCACCGGTAAGACCATGGAGGAGATCGAGGCCGAGTTTGATGGCCAGGGCTACGGCGCCTTCAAGCCCGCTGTGGGTGAGGCGGTCATCGAGTGTCTGCGTCCCATCCGGGAGGAAACGGAGCGGATTCTCAAGGACAAGGCCTACCTGGAGGGTGTATACAAGGCAGGCGCGGAGAAGGCCTCCTATGTGGCCAACAAGACTCTGCGCAAGGTTTATAAGAAGGTGGGTTTTGTCGCCCGCTGACCTACTTTTTTCGAGAAAAAAGTAGGCAAAAAAGCTTTCTGCGAAACTGCGTTTCGCCTCCCTCCCCAACTGGAAGTGGGCAAACATCCCGCCATTTCCCCGCCGCCTCCCTTTACCAAAGAGAGGCGGCGAAAAAAAGTTGCTGTGCTTTACACTAGAAATCAAATCAAACGAGGTAACACTCATGCCTGTTCAAGTCTCTGTTCTGGGGGCGGTGGCAGCTGCCCTGCTGGTAGCCGCCATCGTGGCGTTCATCACCACCCCGGTGGTGCGCTCCCTGGCCTTTAAGATCGGCGCGGTGGACGTGCCCAAGGACAACCGCCGCATGCACAACCATCCCATCCCCCGCATGGGCGGTCTGGCCATCTTTTTTGGCTTTATCCTCAGCGCCCTGATCTTTGTCCCCCTCACCACCCCCGTCCGGGGGATGCTGTTGGGCGGGGTCATCATCGTGATTCTGGGCATCTTTGACGACATCTATGCCTTGCCCGCCCTGCCCAAGTTCTTTATCCAGATTGTTGCCGCCCTGGTGGCGGTGCTGATGGGCAACCAGATCGACATTCTGTCCAACCCCAACATTTTCAGCAGCAATCCCTACTGGGAGCTGGGCATCTGGTCCATCCCCATCTCCGTGTTCTGGATCGTGGGCATCACCAACGCGGTCAACCTCATTGACGGTCTGGACGGCCTTGCCTGCGGCGTATCCACCATCAGCTCCATGACCATGCTGGTCATTGCCCTCACCGTGGCCGAGCCCGACACCGCCTTCCTCATGGCTGCCCTGGCCGGGGCCTGCATCGGCTTTCTGCCCTACAACCTCAACCCCGCCAAGATCTTTATGGGAGACACCGGCTCTACCTTCCTGGGCTTTATTCTCGCCACCGTCTCCATCGACGGGCTGTTTAAGTCCTACGCCATTATCTCCTTTGCCGTCCCCTTCCTCATGCTGGGCCTGCCCATCTTCGACACCTGCTTTGCCATCCTGCGCCGGGTGTCCCACGGTCAGAGCCCCATGTCCCCCGACCGGGGCCACATCCACCACCGGCTCATCGACATGGGCTTTTCCCAGAAGCAGGCGGTGGCGGTACTGTATATCATCAGCGCTATCCTGGGCCTGAGCGCCGTGGTGCTCACCACCACCAACGTACTCAAGGCCATGCTGTTCCTGCTGGCCCTGTGCGCCGCCGGCGGCGTGTCCGCCAAGCTCTACCTGGACCGGGTCAACGGACGCAATCAGTCCGATCCCCCCTCCCAGGGCCGCACCGGAGCCCAGCCCCGCAAGCTGCATCAGCCCCCCCCTGACGTGGCGGGCAACGACTACTTTTTTGGTGAAGAGGAGCGTTCTGACAAATGAAACCTGTTACGGTTATGACCATCTTCGGCACCCGGCCCGAGGCCATTAAAATGGCCCCTCTGGCCCTGGAACTGCAAAAGCGTCCTAACATCCGGGCCCGGTGCTGTGTCACTGCCCAGCATCGGGAGATGCTGGATAGCGTGCTGGAGATTTTTAAGCTGAAGCCTGACTACGACCTGAACATTATGCAGCCCCGGCAGACCCTGTCCACCATCACCTCCAAATGTCTGCTGGGCATGGACGATGTGCTCAATGAGGCCAAGCCCGACCTGGTGCTGGTCCACGGCGACACCTCCACCACCTTTGCCGGCGCTCTTGCCGCCTTCTACCACCAGATCCCGGTGGGCCATGTGGAGGCTGGTCTGCGCACCTACGACAAGTGGTCCCCCTTCCCCGAGGAGATGAACCGGAAGATGGTGGGCGCCATTGCTGACCTGCACTTCTGCCCCACGGTGACCAACCGGGACAACCTCCAGCGGGAGAACATCACTAAGGGGGTGTTCCTCACCGGCAACACCGTTATTGACGCTCTCCAGACCACAGTGGTAAAGGATTTTACCTTTGTAGAGGATGTGCTCAACGACCTGGATTATGACAACCGGAAGGTGATCCTGGTCACCTGCCACCGCCGGGAGAACTACGGTCAGCCCATGACCAACATCATGACCGCCCTGCGCCGCATTGCCGACGCCTTCCCCGAAGTGGAGCTGGTCTACCCCGTTCACCTCTCCCCCGTGGTCCAGGAGGCCGCCCACAAGTATCTGGACGGCCACCCCCGCATCCACCTCATCGCCCCGCTGGCGGTGGACGAGATGCACAACCTGATGGACCGACTCCGGCGGGCTTCAGGAGGAGGCCCCCGCCCTGGGCAAGCCGGTGCTTGTCCTGCGCAAGGAGACCGAGCGGCCTGAGGCCGTGGAGGCCGGCACCGTGAAGCTGGCGGGCGTGGAGGAGGAGACCATCTTCTCCATGGCCAGCGAGCTGCTCACCGACCCCGCCGCGTACCAGGCTATGGCCCATGCAGTCAACCCCTACGGCGACGGCCACGCCTGCCGCCGCATTGCCGATGCCATCGAGTGGCACTTCGGTCTGCGGGGGGAGGCTCCCGCCCCCTTCACCGGGCGCTGAGCGTTCTTCCTTTCCCACGGAACCTAAGGAGGTGAGGTTTTGGACTCCAAAAACCGCCTTGTCATCGCCATCGCCATCACCTGTCTCATTGTGGTGGCCATGTTTGCCAGCTTTGGCCGCAGTCTGTTTTTGATAAACATCCCCTCCGTCTCCCTGGCCCAGGTGGATGATTCTTCCACGAATACAGGCAGCGACACCAGCCAGGACGGAGACGGCCAGTTCTGGCAGGTGGACGTCACCCCGGAGACGGTGCAGAGCATCGTGGACTCTCTGGCGCGGCCGGAGAGCTACTATCGGGAATTGACGGTGGAGACCCTGTGGAACGGCGGCTCCCACAGCACTGCGGTGCAGTTCTGGCAGGACCACGGCTGGTCCCACACCCGCCAGGTTCTCCCCTCCGGGGCGGTGCGCCATGACCTTACCGGCGAAGATACCACCTACTACTGGTATGAGGGGTCGGAGAACTACCGCTCCTTCCCCGCTGACGAGTACTCCGCCGATCTCACCCAGCACATCCCCACCTATGAGGATGTGCTCACCCTGGATCCGGACACCATCACCCAGACCGGCTACGAGCGCCGGGATGTGTGGCCCTGTGTCTATCTCCAGGTGCAGGTGTCCGACACGGTGGTGGAGCGCTACTGGATCAGCACCGACACCGGTCTGCTGGTCAGCGCGGAGCGGGAACAGAGCGGCCAGCTGGTCTACCGCATGACCGCCTACACCCAGGTACAGACCCCCTGTCCCGCCACGGCCTCCTTCGCCCTGCCCGACGGGACAGAGCTTCACACCGTACAGTCCTGAACGCATTGCAGGGGCGGCAAAAGCCGCCCCTGTCTGTTTAGTTTCCCTTGTCATCTCCCAGGCCCATGAGAAGGGTGAGGCCCAGGGCAATGATCATCTCCAGGTCGTCCCCCTCCTTGAGCAGGAGCAGGAGAATGAGAAACAGCAGCAGGTCGCCGCTGTCCAGCTTCTCCAGCCCCAGGGAAGAAATCAGGCTCTTCAGGCTGCTCTGCGCCCCGTCCAGCAGTCCGGAGGGGTTCTGGTTCGGGGAGGGCCAGGGCGGGGGACTCTGAGGCCGCTCGCGGAACTCCTGCCGGGGCGGCGGGGATTCCCGCTCCTGGCGGCGGGGCGGATCGTCCTCCATGGGCACCCGGGTATAAACCGCCCCATCCGGGATATAACGGTTATACAAGCGTGTCCTCCCCCTTTCCCAGGGACCCCAGCGCCACCCGCAGCAGCCGGGACATTTTGGCAATCTGCACCGCCTTGTCCAGCCGGCCTCGCCGCTCCTCCCGCAGGTAGGGGCGCAGGGCCTGGAGCAGGGCCGTATTCTGGCTGTCGTCCTGCTGGTACTCCCGCATCAGCCGCATTCCCAGCTGTACCATCTTGGGGTCTAAGCTCCCCATAATCTGAGACAGGTCTGGGGGATCCTCGGAGCTTTGCTGGGGCGGCGGCCCTTCCTCCCGCTCCCCCTCCTGGGGTGAGGACTTGCCCAGGGACTGGGCCAGGGCCATGATCTGACCCATGGCCTGCTGGTCCCCCAGGATACTGTTCAGCTTTTCCTCAAACTCCCCCATGGTGCTCCCCCCTTACGGTTTTCTCCTCTCAGCCCAGCCCGGACTCTTTTGCCTTTTGATTGATCCGCTCCACCAGCTGGGCCCCTTCCGGGGTGCTCATCAGCTGGTTCATCATGTCCATCAGTGCGCTGGTATCCCCTTTCGCGGCGGCCTGGGCCGCCTGCTGTACGCCCCCTTTGGCGCGCAGCATGGCCACCAGCTGCTTGGCATCTCCCGAGGAGGCCAGGCGGCGGATCGCCTCCCCCTGCTCTCCGCTGAGCATCTCTCCATGATTCTTTTGACGCTGCATACCGCATCCTCCTTTTCTCGCTTCGGTTTAGTATATGCGGCGCGACAGGTAAGGTGACAACTTTGAAAATTCTTGTGTTTTCCGACTCCCACCGCTCCCGCTCCGACATGATCGGGGCCATTGACGAGCAAAAGCCCGACCAGGTCATCCACCTGGGCGACCTCATCTCCGATGCGGAGGAACTCACGTACATCTATCCCCGTCTGCCCATCTGCATGGTGCCGGGCAACTGCGACGGCTGGACCACCGTACCCGCCAAAAAGCTCATTACCCTCCAGGGAAAGCGGATTCTCCTCTCCCACGGCCACCTGTGGCGGGTGAAGGGGAGCTACGACGCCGCCATCGCCGACGCCCACAAAGCCGGGGCGGACATTCTCCTCTTCGGCCACACCCACCGGGCCTACTGTCAGAAAATGGAGGACGGCCTGTGGGTGATGAACCCCGGAACCAGCCGCAGCAGCTACGGCACCATCCTCATTGAAAACGGGACCATTCAGTGCTCTCTGACCCGAATGATCTGACCCCCTCACCCGAAACGGAGGTGACTCCCCTTGAAAAAAGTGTTATATATCCTGTTTCACCGCTCCGTGGTGGTGGGGATGTCCCTACTGGCCCAGGTGGTGGCCCTCATCGTGATGGTCAGCTTCTTCTCCGGCTCCCAGGGCTTCTATTGGTGCTGCATCGCGTTGAGCGTGGTGGCCGCCATGCTGATTCTGGGCAGCAGTATCGACCCGGCCTATAAGATCGCCTGGCTGCTGCTGGTGCTGCCCTTCCCGGTGTTCGGCGGCATCTTCTACCTGCTCATCGGCGGCGGTCACATTCCCAAGCGGATCACCCGGCGGATGAAGCGCATCGCGGAGCAGTCCGAGGAAAATTTGAAGGCGGACTTCAAGGCGGACGACCTGCTCCCCCTGGGAGAGGACGCCGCCAGTCAGGCCCGCTACCTGGAAAACTACGCCTACGCTCCCGCCTACACCAACACGGAGACGGAGTACTTTGCCCTGGGAGATCTTGCCTTTCCCCGAATGCTGGAGGAGCTGAAAAAGGCAAAGCACTATATCTTCCTGGAGTATTTTATTATCCAGCCCGGCCAGTTCTGGGACAGCATTCTGGACATTTTGGAGGAGAAAGCCGCCCAGGGGGTGGAGGTACGCCTCATTTACGACGACATGGGCTGCATGTTCACCCTTCCCCGGGACTACAACGAGCAGATGGCCGCCCGGGGCATCCAGTGTCGGGTGTTCAACCGCTTTGTCCCTGTCATGACCCTGCGGCTCAACAACCGGGACCACCGCAAGCTGATGATCATTGACGGCCAGGTGGGCTTTACCGGAGGCATCAATCTGGCCGACGAGTATATCAACCAGCGCGAGCGCTTCGGCCACTGGAAGGACAGCGTGATCCTCCTGGAGGGGGACGCGGTGTGGTCCATGACGGTGATGTTCCTCACCATGTGGGACCACTGCTGCGGCTGGGAGGAGGAGTTTGACCGCTTCCGCCCCGACCCCTCCCCCGCCCGGCCCTGGACGGGCTACGTGCAGCCCTACACCGACACGCCCCTGGACCAGGAGCCGGTGGGCCAGTCGGTCTACCTCAATATGATCGCCAAGGCCCGGAAGTATATCTATATCACCACCCCCTATCTGGTTATCGACGTGGCCACCAACACCGCCCTGTGCAACGCCGCCAAGTCGGGGGTGGATGTGCGGATCATCACCCCCCACATCCCCGACAAGCGCTACGTCTTTGAGGTCACCCGGGCCCACTATCCGCCCCTGCTCAAGGCCGGGGTCAAGATCTATGAGTACACCCCCGGCTTCATCCACGCCAAGAACTTTGTGGTGGACGACCGCTTTGCCGTGGTGGGCACCATCAACCTGGACTACCGCAGCCTGTTCCTCCACTTTGAGGACGGCGTGTGGCTGTGCGAGGCCCCCTGCATCCAGGATATCCGGGCCGACTTTGAGGACACCTTAAAGGTATGCGAGCGGATCTCCCTGCGGAAACACCGGCGGCTCAACCCCCTGGTGCAGCTCTACCGCAACATTCTCCGCCTGTTCGCCCCCCTGATGTAAAAAACGCGGAAAGCACAACCGTTTGGTTATGCTTTCCGCTATTTTTATGCTTCTTCCAGACCCAGCAGCTCCAGGACCTCCGGGAGGGTGTAGCAGGTGTTGAGCACCTCCAAGAGGGCGTTGGTGCTCATGTGCTCGGGCAGAGACAGCTGCTTGAGCAGGGCCTGGCGGCGCTGGGCGCTATCCGGCCGTCCGGTGAGTCCGGCGGTAAACAGGTCCCCCTTGGTGAGGGCCGCGCCCCGGGTCTCCGGGCTTTCTCCCGCCTGAAAGGTGGCTCCCGCCCGGCGCAGCACCTCCTCCAGCACCTGGGGTGGCATCCCCTCCACCCCCAGCTTGCCCTCCTTGCCCGCCTTGCGCTTGCGGCGCTCCTTGCCGTACACGTCGGGGATATAGGCGTGCTTGAGATACTTTCCGGGGATAGCCGCCTTGATGCGGTTGCGGATGACAAACCCCGCCCCGTCGGAGTCGGTGAGGACGATGAGCCCCCGCTTTTCCGCCGCCTTGCGCAGCAGGGCCATCCGCTCCGGGTCCTTGAAGATGCCAAAGCCCCGGGTCTCGATGATAAGGGTGTCCACCACCTGGGAGAGGGTATTTTTATCGTAGCGCCCCTCCACGACGATGGCCTCCTGAATTTTTAAATGCATGGCCGCCACCTCAGTACCGCCGGGCCGCCTTGGGGTCGGTGGGGGTGGCCAGCTCCAGCAGCAGGCTGGTGAGCAGCTCCTGGCCGTCCTGTCCCGTGGACTTCATGGCCAGATCCACCTGTCCGCACCGCACCACCGCCCGGCGGCACCAGCCCAGCGTGAAGCGCCGGGCGCTGGTGACCAGCTTCTCCGCCGGATAGGGCTTAATGCCCCACAGGGCGGCCACGTAGGACGGCCCCCGGCCCTGCTCCAGGGCCAGGCGGGCGGAGTAGAGCTGCCGCATCTGCCGCCCCAGGGACCACATGATCTTGATGGGGGCCTCCTGCATCTGATAGAGCTGTCCCAGCACCGAGGCCGCCTTGTCAAACTTTCCCTCGCCGATGGCGTCGGTCATGCGGAAAACCACCGCGTCCAGCTGGGGGGTGGCCACCGCGTCGATGTCCTGGCGGGTGATGTGCACCCCCTTAGCGTAGGCTCCAATCTTCTCGATCTCCCCGATGAGGTTGGTCATCAGATCGCCGCACAGGAAAATAAGGTCCAGGGCCAGCCGGGAGTCGATGTCCTTGCCCAGAGCCCGGAACCGCCGCCGCACCCAGTCGGTGAGGTCCCCCTGGTCCTGGCGCTCAAAGTTCACCACCGTCCCCGCCTGCTTGACGGCGGCGGCCAGCTTGGTGCGGGCGTCCATTTTAAAGGGGACAATGTCAAAGACAAACACCAGACACACGTAGTCCGGCAGCTGGGCGATGATCTTGCCGTAGGCCTCCCGGTCCTTCTCCCCCGCCTTGAAGAGGTCGAAGTCGGTGACCTGGACGAAGGTACGCTGGGCCATCATGGGCAGGCAGTCGATGGTCTCCTCCAGGGTGTGGGGGGACATGTCCTTGGCGGGGATGGAGTGGAAGTTAAACTCCTCCATCCCCCCGGAGAGCACCTTCTCCCGCAGCTTGCCCAGGTAGTAGTCCCGCAGGTAGGTCTCCTCCCCGTGGAGCAGGTACAGCCGTCCCGGCGTCCCCGCCGACAGGTCCTTCTTCAATTTCTGATATCCGGCCGCATCGGCCTTTCCTTTGGGGGGCATAACCCGCGCCTCCTTATTGTGATGATCGTTCGGTCTGCGCATCCGACCCCATCCGAAGGGTGATGGTCCCTTGCAGGTCGGTGCGGTAGATGCGGCAGCCTGCCGCCGCCAAGCGCTCCAGGGTCTCCTGGGCAGGATGGCCGTAGGAATTGTGCTCCCCCACCGAGAGGAAGGCGTAGTCCGGAGCGGTGGCCGCCAGCAGCTGCTGCGAGGTGGAGTCTTTCGAGCCGTGGTGGCCCGCCGCCAGCACCTCCAGGTCGGGCAGCTGAGTGTGGGAGAGGAGCTTCTGCTCCACGTCGGCGCCCATGTCGCCGGTGATGAGGGTGTCAAAGTCTCCCGTGGAGACCAGGCAGGCAAGGCCCGCCTCGTTGGTCTCTCCCGCCCCCAGAGGGGCGTAGAGCCGGACCGTCCGGTCCTCGTCCAGGGTGAGGCAGGTGTCCTGTCCAATCTCCAGCACCTCGATCCCCTGCTCCTGAGCAGCAGCTAAAATTTCTACCCGCAGGGGCTCCTCCTCCCAGGTGGCAGGCGGGATGGCAAGGGTATCCACTTGCACCCGCTTTAACAGCTCGGTCACCCCGTTGGCGTGGTCGGCGTGGAAGTGGGTGAGCACCAGCAGATCCAGCCGCCCTACCCCGTAGTCCCCCAAAAAGTCGGCGGCAAGGTCTCCGGCGCTGTCGTAGCTGTCGCCGCCGCAGTCCACCAGACACAAAAACCGGCCGCTGCGCACCAGCACACTCTGACCCTGTCCCACATCCAGGACGGTGACCGCACCCTCTCCCCACCAAAAGCTCCAGGCGTTGAAGAGCATGGCCAGGCACAGGGCACTGACCCCGCAGCAGGTGGGGATGATCCACCGCTTCTTCCCCGGCAAAATGGGAATCAGAAGCAGGATCAGGTACACCAACACCAGCCAGGCGCGGTAATAGATGCTCTGGGTGGTGACGGCGGAGAAGGTAAAACTGGACAGCCCATCGATGATCCAGTTGAGGTAGCGCCCCAACAGGGCGACAGGCAGAGCCACCAGGGCGGCCAGCTGGGGCAGAAACACACCCAGTGTCCCAATAAGCACCCCGGCCCCGAACAGAATACCCACCGCCCACAGGGTCAGCAGGTTGGAAATGGGGGCCATGAGGGAGACGGACTGGAAGTAAATGGCCGAGAGGGGCACGGTGAACACCGAGGCCCCCAGGGTGGCACAGAAGGTGGACACCACAAACTTGGGTACCAGCTGAATGGCCCACCAGAGCGTCCACCGCTTGGCCGGACGGAAGGGAATATGGGCCATCAGGGCAGTCTGGAGGGGCTGGGCACACAGGAAGATCCCCGCCACGGCGGCAAAGGAGAGCTGAAGCCCGATGTGGGCCGCCGAGAAGGGGTTATACAAAAGCAGCAGCAACAGCGCCGTGCCCAGGGAGGTAAACTCGTCCCGCTCCCGGTAAAACAGCGGGCCGATGTGCAGCAATAAAATCATCACCGCCGCCCGCACCACGGAAGGGGTGCACCCAGCCGTGAGGGTAAAGAGGATGGTCACCGGGATGGTAACCAGGGAGGCCAGCCTCCGCCACCCGCCCAGCAGCATGGAGACCAGTCCAGCCAAAAAGGCCAGGTGCATGCCGGACACCGCCACCGTGTGGCTCAGGCCGGCGCGCTGAAGAGAGGTGGTAAAGGGGTCGCTGAGATTGTCCCGGTTGCCCGTCACCAGGGCCGACACCAGACCGGACACGTCGCTGGGGAAGGCCTGGGCGATGCTCTCCTTCAGGGCCTGGCACCAGCAGGCGGGCAGGTCCCTCAGAGGAGCATGGTCGGGCCGCTCCACGTCCAGACGGCCATAGGCTTGGCCAGTGAGAAAGATGCCTTTGGCGGTGTAGTAGGTGATCTCCTCCCCCGAGGCGGCGTGGTCGGCCAGGGCGCAGTGGACCACCGTCTCGATCCGGTCGCCGGGGCGCAGGTCGGCGCCCTGCTCATCCACGTAGAGGAGAATGGGCACGGTGACCCAGCCCTCCGTATCCGCCCGGGCCAGAACCGAGAAGCCGCCGTAAGTGCCCTCCTGAGGCCACTGGGAGATAGTGGCGGTAAGGCGCACCGTTTTCTCATCCAAGGCCTGGGCGGGAGCCCAGAACACCCGGCTGTACCCCGCCGTCCAGAAGCAGCCCAGGGCCAGTCCGAAGGCGGCGTACCGGACCTTTTGCCGTTTGGGCAGTTTCCCCAGGGCGGGCAGAAAGGTGAGGCCAAAGGCCAGGGCAAAGACACATCCCAGCGCGAGCAAAACCGGCTCCAGGGGCAGGTAATTGGCACAAAACACCGCCCCGGCAAAGGAGAAAGAGAGAACGGCCAGCCTGCTCACGGTCCATTCCCCCTTCTCCCATTCTTCCCTCCATTATAAAAGAATTTCTGTCGAGATACAAGGGAAGATGTCGAAGGGAGTCGAACCTGGTCAAACCACAGGAAGCGGGGAGCCGGTTTTGGCTCCCCGCTTCCGGGTCAAAACACTTTGATGGCCCCGTCCACCTGTTTGGGGATCAGGTCCATCCGCTGCAAAATGGGCAGCAGCGCCTGGAACAGCACGTACAGCACCGCCGCCTTGGGCACGATGGTCACAAGATTTTTCATCAGGCTGGGTACAAACCACGCCCAGTACACGCCGCCCCGCATCATCACCGTCCAAACGGAACCCATCAGGGCGTTGACCAGCACGTTCACCAGCACATTGGCCAGCACCAACCGCCACACGGTGATCTTGGCCCGGTAGAAGCACAGGGCGTACACCAGCACCCCCGCCATGGTGGACAGGGTATAGCCGGGAAAAAAGTCCCCCGTGGGCTGGAGAATGAAGCCCAGAATATCCTCTACAAAGCCGAAGATCAGGCCCAGGGTGGGACCGCACACCAGGGCGCACAGGCCGCGGGCCAGAAAGCCCCAGGTGAGCTTGGTGTGGGCGATGGGAATACCGGGGATCAGGGAAAGGGCTCGGGTCATGGCCACCATCAGGGCGGCAAACATGAGCAGCTTCAGAGCCTTGGCGCAGGCGTTGGCCTCCCGCCAATAAGCAGGGGTGAATGGGGTACGGTACAGATTCATGGGGATACGGGTGTGGGACATAAAAAAACCTCCTGTCTGATTTGGCAGCCCGGTTCCGGGAATGCCGCACAGAGGGAGGAAGTAATATTTTTTCGCCCCGTCCTGCGGCAGCGGGATGCGAAACATACACTGCCGCCCGCCCAAAGGCGGACTGTTCGTCCGGCGGACAACTCCCCGTCCCGCCGTCACTAAGGCGTTTTTTACGTCCAGCACGCATGTTTCTACTCTGCCGTGGCTAGTGTACTCCATCTGCCGGGAAAACGCAAGGAGAACTTTCCCGCCCTTGACGGCAAGCCCCCTTTCTTAGTATGATAAAGAGGAAATTCTAGTCATTCGAGGTGTCTTATGGACCTTTGCAATATCAACGACATCAAAGCGCTTCTGGCCCGCCACGGCTTCCGCTTCTCCAAATCCATGGGGCAAAACTTCCTCATTGAGGACTGGGTGCCCCGAGACATTGCCGACGCCTCCGGCGCCGACCAGGGTGTCGGGGTGGTAGAGGTGGGCCCCGGCATCGGCCCCCTCACCCGGGAGCTGTCCCGGCGGGCGGACAAAGTGGTCTCCATTGAGCTGGACCGCTCCCTGCTGCCCATTCTGGCCGAGACCTTGGCCGACTGCCCCAACGCCGAGATCTACCCCGGCGACGTGCTGAAAACCGATCTGCCCGGCCTGGTGGCGGAAAAGCTTCCCGGCCTCTCCCCCATCGCCTGTGCCAACCTGCCCTACAACATCACCACCCCCGCCATCACCGCCCTCATCGAGGCGGGCTGCTTCGGGTCCATCACGGTGATGATCCAGCGGGAGGTGGCCCGGCGGATCTGCGCCGCCCCCGGCACCAGCGACTACGGAGCCTTCTCGGTGTACTGCCAGTATCACACCCAGCCGGAGATTCTCTTCGACGTGCCCCCCACCTGCTTTATCCCCGCTCCCAAGGTGACCTCCTCCGTGCTGCGGATGATTCCCCAGGCCCCGCCGGAAGAGGTGGACGACCCCAAGCACTTCTTCCAGGTGGTGCGGGGCGCTTTTGCCCAGCGGCGGAAAACCTTACTGAACAGTTTAAGCTCCGCCTTAGGGGGAAGTTATAACAAAGAAGCTATTGCAACGGCTATTGCCCAGTGCGGTTTGCCCGACAATATCCGGGGTGAGCGGCTGTCTATTTCTGACTTCGCCGCTCTTTCCAAGGCTCTGCGAGCTCTGGAGACCCCGTCCCATTAATTTGGCACAAAATCCAGGCATTGGATAGCAAAATAGCAATATCGCCTATAAGTAAATTGCAATTCCCAAAAGAATTGACTTTATTGCCAACTCCGTGTATTATTATTTGTGTTTTGGGACTTCTCTGAGCGGAGCAGAGGACACTTCTGCCCAGAAGAAGATCATTATAGAAAAGAGGTCATGCAATTATGGCAACCATTGATCTGAGCAAATATGGGATCACCGGTACCACTGAGATCCTCCACAATCCCTCTTATGAGACTCTGTTTGAGGAGGAGACCAAGCCCGGTCTGGAAGGATATGACAAGGGTCAGGTCACCGATCTGGGCGCCGTCAATGTTATGACCGGTATCTATACCGGCCGTTCCCCCAAGGATAAGTTCATTGTTATGGACGACACCTCCAAGGACACCGTGTGGTGGACCTCCGATGAGTTCAAGAACGACAACAAGCCCGCTTCCCAGAAGGCTTGGGACGAGTGCAAGAAGCTGGCTCAGGAGGAGCTGTCCAACAAGCGTCTGTTCGTCATGGACGTGTTCTGCGGCGCCAACCACGACTCCCGTATGGCCATCCGCTTCATCATGGAAGTGGCCTGGCAGGCTCACTTTGTAAAGAACATGTTCATCGAGCCCACCGCCGAGGAGCTGGAGAACTTCGAGCCTGACTTTATCTCCTACAACGCCGCCAAGGCCAAGGTCACCAACTACAAGGAGCTGGGCCTCAACTCCGAGACCGCTGCCATCTTCAACCTCACCTCCCGCGAGCAGGTCATCCTGAACACCTGGTACGGCGGCGAGATGAAGAAGGGCATGTTCT
>CABVDR010000040.1 GCA_902497145.1 uncultured Oscillospiraceae bacterium | reverse complement strand
CGCCTGCCGCACCACAAGCTATACCCTGTCTGCGCTGAAAAAGGGTGAAAAGGGGAAGGTCTTTACACACCTAAACGTCCGGGAGGACGCCATGGAGCTCTACGGCTTCGCCACCCAGGAGGAGCTGAACCTGTTTCAGCAGCTCATCTCGGTCTCCGGCGTTGGTCCCAAGGCAGCGTTGTCCATCCTGTCCTCCAACACCCCGGCCAATTTGGCCCTCAGCATCATCACCGGGGACGAAAAGGCCCTCACCTGCGCCCAGGGCATTGGCAAAAAGATCGCCCAGCGGGTGATTCTGGAGCTGAAGGACAAGCTGGCCAAGGGCCAGGCGGTGAACGGGGCAGGGGAGACCTACGGCGGTACCGGAGTGACCGTTATTCCCGAAAATAAGCTCTCCGAGGCCAGCGCCGCCCTGGCGGTGCTGGGCTACACCCAGGGGGAGATCAACGTGGCCCTCAAGGGCATCGACCTGGACAGCCTGACCCTGGAGCAGATCATCAAGCAGGCGTTGAAAAAGATGATGAAGGGATGAGCCGGGCCGGCTAGTCCAAACGGAAATCCAAGCAAGTGAGAGGAAGTTCCTATGGCAATCAACTTTTCTGCTGGTTCCCCCTCGATTCAGCTGACCAACAGCCAGCGCTCGGCCATGGGGCTGCTGCCGGTGGAAGAGGACTGGGAGTGGGGGCAATTCTCCGGCGTAGACAGCGCACCGGAAACAGAATACTGGGCCGCTTTTCAAGGGGATATCCTGCGCAAGGTCCTGGTATTTTCGCCCATGATCTATGAGGAACGGGAGATGGCGGAGCAGACCCTGGAGGGTCGCAGCAAGATCTTGCCGCGCAGCGGGAAAGGCAAGCCACGGCCCATCTCGCTGTACGACCTGGAGCGCAAGCCCCTGGGAATGTATCTGCGCTTCTGGGGTGGGCAGCACCAGCTATTTCTGCAGCATACCCCATCCAAGCGAACCTATTATGACGCCTCTCTGGGCCGCAACGGGATTCCTAGAGATCTGTCGGGCTTCCTGGAGTGGGCTGCCCGATGGGAGGCGGAGACCACCTCGGCTGACCGGGCAGAGCTGGCCGAACTGCTCCAGAGCGGGGCCAAAAAACAGTCCTACCGGGAGGGGGATTTCTTCCGCTTCCCGCTGGGACGGCGGGAATTTGGCTATGGCCGTATCTTACAGAATGTGCAGGCCTGGATCAAGGCAAAAAAGCCTTTTTGGGATGTGCTCCAGGGGACACGGCCTTTGCTTGTGGCGCCCTGCCGTGTCCTCACCCAGGACCCAGACTTGACACCGGAGGAACTGCGGGAACTGCCTCTCATGCCTTCATTCTACCTAAATGACTTCCATTTGGCGGTGGGAGACTATTCCATTGTGGGCAACCTACCTCTGGAAGCGAGGGACACTGACCATCCCATCCGATATGGAAAAGCCGTCCCGTGGCGGAAGACACCCACCGTAATTTTCCAGTGCGGCCCGATCTATCGGGAGCTGGAGGGGGCCGAGCCGCCTGCCTACTGTGATAAGTTCCAAAACTGGGGTGTAAAGGAAGATGTCTTTACCACACGAGACCAACTAGAAAAAAGTGTATTTCAAAACAGCAATGAGCCCTACTGCAACGAGCATCTTATGGATCTCCGCAGTCGGGCATTTCGTCCAGAACTGAGGGTGATTTGCCAGCAGATGGGCTTGACGATTGAGGAATTACCTGCCA
Source organism: uncultured Oscillospiraceae bacterium (assembly GCA_902497145.1). Taxonomy (GTDB): domain Bacteria; phylum Bacillota; class Clostridia; order Oscillospirales; family Oscillospiraceae; genus Lawsonibacter. The sequence goes on along the minus strand of CABVDR010000040.1, from coordinate 20,761 downwards.
AACTTTGGTAGGTGCAAAGGAGTAAACCTATGGCAATCGACTTTTCCAATCCAGAATTTGACCCGGAGGAGCTCAGCGAACCCCTGGTAACCACCTCCCTTACCCGGGAGGACGAGGGGGAATACTCCCTGCGGCCCAAGTGTTTGCGGGAGTACATCGGCCAGGAGAAGGCCAAGAGCAATCTGGAGGTCTTTATCCAGGCGGCTAAAATGCGGGGCGAGCCCTTGGACCATGTGCTGCTCCACGGCCCGCCCGGTCTGGGCAAGACCACCCTTAGCGGCATCATCGCCAATGAGATGGGGGTGAATGTGCGTATCACCTCCGGCCCTGCCATTGAGAAGGCGGGGGACCTGGCGGCGCTGCTCACCAATTTAAACGAAAACGACATTCTCTTTGTGGACGAGATCCACCGTCTCAACCGCTCGGTGGAGGAGGTGCTCTACCCTGCCATGGAGGACTTTGCCATCGACATCATCATCGGCAAGGGACCCTCGGCCAACTCCATCCGTCTGGATCTGCCCAAGTTTACCCTCATCGGTGCCACCACCCGGGCCGGGCAGCTGTCCGCCCCTCTGCGGGACCGGTTTGGCGTGACGTTAAGGTTGGAGCTTTACACCCCGGAGGAGCTGGCTCTCATCGTCAAGCGCTCGGCGGGGATCTTGGGTGTGCCCATCGAAGATGACGGTGCCATGGAAATCGCCCGCCGCAGCCGGGGAACCCCCCGAATTGCCAACCGGATGCTGCGCCGGGTACGGGACTTCGCCCAGGTGAAGGCGGGGGGCGTCATCACCAAGAAGGTGGCCGACGAGGCCCTCACCGCCCTGGAGATCGACCACCTGGGGCTGGACGCCATTGACCATCGGATGCTGCGCTCTATTATTGAGAACTACCGGGGCGGCCCGGTGGGGCTGGAGACCCTGGCCGCCACCATCAACGAGGAGGCGGTCACCCTGGAGGACGTGTATGAGCCCTACCTGATGCAGTTGGGTTTCCTCACCCGTACCCCCCGAGGCCGTTGTGTCACCCCCAAGGCCTATCAGCACCTGGGGCTGCCTGTCCCCGGCGGGGCTGGAGGACTGGATCAGTTGAGTTTCTGACCCCGGAGGCGTTCTTTTTGAAAGAAAAGCTAAAAAAATTACTGGCAGGCCTGTTGGGCAGCGGCATCATGGTTTTGCTTTTGTTCGGGACATTTGCGGTGGTTGCCCTGGTTGGCGGCAATGTGATGAGGCTGTTCGGGTTCCACTATGAAAGTGTGGAGCAGCTGCTGCTTTACTTCCTGCTGGGCGAATTGCTGGGACTGCCCCTGGATCTCTTTAGTACAGCTCTGCCCAAGGCGCTGTACCATATGGGAAAGGTAAATCGCCGACAGGGAAATTTCCTTTACATCCCTATGGATGCCTTATTTACCATGGCCGCCTTCTGGCTTGCGGACCGATGGATGGACAGCGTATCCACCACTGGGCTCTCCCTGTGTATCCTGGGCTTTGGAACGGCGCTGGCCACCCTGCCCATCAAGAAGAAAGACTGAGCGGAAGGGGGAGAGGACCATGGGCTTCTGGCTGTTCTGCACCGTGTGCGGTCTGTTGATTCCCGCTGTGATGCTTTTCTTCGGCCAACAGTTTTTAAAGAAACCGCCCAAAAAGATCAACAGCCTCTACGGCTATCGCACCAGCCGCTCCATGAAAAACCAGCAGACCTGGGATTGCGCACACCACGTATGCGGAAAAATTTGGCTGCGGGTGGGAGCCGTGATGCTGCCCCTAAGCCTGCTGGCCATGCTGCCTGTTTTGGGACAGGATATAAGCGACATAGGGATATGGTGCGCGGGAGTCACCCTGCTCCAGGTGGTGGTAATAGTGGCCTCTATTGTCCCCGTAGAAGTGACATTAAAGCGCAAATTTGATAAATATGGCAGGAGAATTGACTGAATAAGTGATAGACGGCAGGGAAATTTTATGCTATGCTTATTTTCGTGGAGAAGCGGCATGAAGACCAATTTCGCCCATACTGGTTTTCCAGATTCGTTGTGTTTTTTGATGGTATATCCTGGAACTAATAGGACAAATCGGAAAGAATATGGGAAAAACGCCAAAGAATTTCCCGATACCCCTTGACAAAACCAGTCAATTTGATTATTATGAGTTTTAACCGGAACAAAAAAATGGAAACTCCACAGACCCCGCCCCCAACGGACGAGGCTTTGTGCCTCCAGGCCGCAGCAGGAAGCGTGGCCGCGGAGGAGGAATTGGTCCGCCGCTATGGCCGCTTGGTGCGCGCCTGTGCCCGCCCTCTGTTTTTGGCGGGAGGAGACAGCGAGGATCTGTTCCAGGAGGGAATGCTGGGGCTGCTGGCCGCCATCCGCGGCTTTGATGCCCGGCGGGACGCCTCCTTCCGGACCTATGCGGAGGTTTGCATCCGCAACCGCCTGTACAGCGCCGTACGCGCTGCCCAGGGAGATAAGCACTTACCACTTAATCACAGTGTCTCTTTCGAACCCCCTCTTTTTGACGGCCCGAACGCGTATCTGTTTTCCAGCGAAGAGAGCCCAGAAGACGTCATCATCGGCAGGGAGGAACTGAGAGAGCGCCTTGACGCTCTGAAGGGCCAGTTATCTGAGCTCGAAGGCAAAATCCTGCCGCCCTATTTAAGCGGTCTCTCCTGTGCGGAGATCGCAAAACGGGTTGGCCGGTCCCCAAAGTCCGTGGACAATGCCGTGCAGCGTATCCGCCGCAAGGTGGCCCGGCAATCTTCTTCCGGCGCATCCAGCGAGAGCTGATCGCAAATACAACCGTCCAACCCTTTTAGGTAATTGGGCAACGAGTCAAAGAGAGGGAAATCCAATGTACGAAGACAAGATCCTGGTATGCAAAGAGTGCGGCAAGGAGTTCACCTTTACCGCTGGTGAGCAGGAGTTCTACGCCGAGCGCGGCTTCCAGAACGAGCCCCAGCGCTGCAAGGCCTGCCGTGACGCCCGCAAGAACGCTGCCCGCGGCCCCCGTGAGTATTTCACCGCCGTCTGCGCTGCCTGTGGCGGCGAGGCTCGCGTTCCTTTCGAGCCCAAGTCTGACCGTCCTGTCTACTGCAGCGAGTGCTTCGCTAAGATGCGCGAGCAGCAGGGCTGATTTTTAAGACCAGGAAAAAAGGGCGCCCAGTCGGGCGTCCTTTTTCTGCGTTTTAGGCCGAAAACCACCCATTTCTGTCTGCGCAACCCCGGGTTGCGGAATTTCCAAGCGGGGTTGGTAGCCAAAGAGGCGGCAATTTGCTAGTCTCAGGGCGAAAGGAGGCAAGGGGGATGAAAATTGGATCCGTCATTCAGCAGGAGCGTACCCGCCTGGGGCTTTCTCAGGAGAAGCTGGCCGAGCAAGTTGGGGTGTCCCGCCAGGCAGTGAGCAAATGGGAGCTGGGGGACGCAGTGCCAGACACCGACAAGCTGGTTCCTTTGGCCCGTGCCCTTGGCATCTCGGTGGACACCCTGCTGGACAACCAACCTTCCCAGGCCGAGGAGAAGCCAAAGGAGACAGGGGAGAGGCAGCCCGGGTGGCTGGCCCTTCATTGGTATTGGATCGGGGTGCCTTTGAGCTTGTGGGGGGCGGCCCGGTCGAGTGTTGTGTTCTCCGCTATGAATATGATGGGGTTCGCCATGAGCTTTCTCGTTTTTTTGCCCTATCTGCTCTTGCCTTTGAGTGCACTGGTGGGCGGCCTGGCCCTGTTTGTCCAGGGCCGGCGCTCGCTCTGGCGCAGGTATAGCCTCAAGCCGCTGATGCCGCCCCCCTGGAAGGGGCCGCGGGAGCTGATCGCCCGGCGGTGGTACTGGCTGGGTGCCCTTCTTGCGGGAGGCAGTGCGGTGGGGTGTGCGCTGTGGATGGCCGCGGCCCAAGCCCTTTATGATCGCATACAAGACTATCAGCAGAATGTGGATATGTATCAGGAAGACGCTCTTTGGGAATATATCGGCCAAGTCCCGGAGGAGTATCTCAATGGGCAGGCCTACGAACAGGTAACGGCTCTGCGCAATCAGGGACTGCTGATGCTGATTGTGGGTGTGGTGCTGGGAAGCATCCTGTTTTTCCTGGGCCGGTGGCTGGTTTGCCGCCGCTGGAAAGAAATCGAGGAAAAATCCATTGCAAAATAGTGTAAGTTAGGATATACTATCATCATCCTAAGAGTAACTGGAGGAATCCCATTATGACCATTACCAAAGACACCATTATTGGTGATATTCTGACCATCGCCCCTCAGACCGCGCCCCTGTTCATGAACATCGGCATGCACTGCCTGGGCTGCCCCGCTTCCCGGGGCGAGACCGTGGAGCAGGCCTGCATGGTTCACGGGGTGGATCCCGACGAGCTGCTGGCTCAGGTCAACAAGATGATCGCTGAGGGCGAATAAGAACGACGGCAAAGACGGGGGCGGAGGGGTTCCGCCCCCGTCTTTTGTTTCCTTGCGAAGAACGCTGATACAGAAAGCTGGCCGCTTAGGCGCAGTCCTGAAAGGCCGGCGGGGAGGACTTATGAAACAACATATCGAGCTCTCACCCCGGCTGCGGCTGGCGGCGGACCTGGTGCCCCAGGGGGCGCGGTTGGCGGACGTAGGCACCGACCACGCCTATCTGCCCGCCTGCCTGCTGCTGGAGGGGAAGATCCCCTGGGCTATCGCCTCCGACCTGCGTCAGGGGCCGCTGAACCGGGCCCGGGAGACGGCGCGGCAGTACGGCTGCGGGGACAGGATGGCCTTTCGGCTGTGCAACGGCCTGGCCGGGATTCGGCCCGGTGAGGTGGATTCCGTCGTCATTGCCGGCATGGGGGGCGAGACCATCGCCCAGATCCTGGAGGCCGCCCCCTGGGTGTTGGAGGAAAAAATCCCTCTCGTCCTCCAACCTATGAGCTCCCTGCCGGAGCTGCGGACATGGCTGGGCCAGCACGGCTACGCCATCGCCCGGGAGCAGCTGGCCAGGGAGGGGGAGACCCTGTACGTGGTCATGCAGGTGACGGCGGGGGAGATGGGTCCCCAGACCCCGGGACAGCTCTGGGTGGGGCGGCAGAGCCGGGATCCCCTCCGGGGAGCGTACCTGGAGCAGCAGGAGCGAAAGCTTTGGCGGGCCGTGGACGGCATGGCCAAAAGCCAGGGCGAGGAGACGCAGCAGCGCCGTCGGGAGCTGGAGGTTGTTTTACATGAAATCGCAGCAATGAAAGAGGAGTGGCAGAAATGGCAAGTGTAAAGGATTTTTACCGTGCAATGGACGAGTGGGCCCCCTTTGAGACCCAGATGGATTTTGACAACGCGGGCTTTCTGGTGGGCCACAGGGACGCGGCAGTGGATAAGGTGCTGGTGGCCCTGGACATCACCCAGGATGTTGTGGAGGAAGCGGAGAAGCTGGGCTGTCAGCTTATCGTATCCCACCACCCGGTGATCTTCCACCCCGCCAAGGCGATCACCGATGAGACAGTCACCGGACGGACCCTGCTGGCCCTTACAGAGGGAAAGATTGCCGCCATCTGCTGCCACACCAACCTGGACGCCGCCCAGGACGGGGTAAATGACTGTCTGGCTCAGGCCCTGGGCCTGCAGGAGGTGGGGCAGCTTCATCCCGACGGAGTGGACCGGAAGGGCCGCACCTACGGCATTGGCCGGGTGGGTATGTGCCATCAGCCTGGCATGAGCGCGGCGGACTATGCCGGGCGGGTAAAGATGCTGCTGGGAGGCGCTGGGGTGCGCTTTACAGACGGCGGACGTCCCGTGCGCCGGGTGGCAGTGGGCGGAGGCTCCTGCGGCTCCATGCTGGCCGACGCGGTGGCCATGGGCTGCGACACCTTTGTCACCGCCGACGTGAAGTATGACCAGTTCCTGGAGGCCCGGGCCATGGGGCTGAACCTGATGGATGCAGGCCACTACGCCACCGAAAACGTGATCTGCGCCAAGATCGCCCAGTATCTGACCAGTCAGTTCCCCGACGTGACAGTACTGGTGTCCCACCGGCACAAAGAGGCCTACGCCTGCGTGTGAGGCGGAAAAAACAGGCAGGAAAATCGTCGACGCTCCTTGTGTATTGATTTTGCCTGTGCTAAAATAAAACATTAGCGTGTAGAATATACCAGCACGGATTTTTGATCTCTAAATGAGGTGTAGAAGATGAAAATAGTGGTATTGGCCGGCGGTCTCAGCCCGGAGCGCAACGTATCTCTGTCCTCGGGCGCCATGGTGTGCGAGGCACTGCGCTCCAAGGGGCACAAGGTGGCCCTGATGGACCTGTTTTTTGGGGTGGAGGGCACGGATCGCACGGTAGACCCCTTCGAGGCCCCCATTCCTCAGGCGTTTAAGAAAGTCAGCCCCGAGGCCCCCGATTTGGCCCAGGTGCGCCAGAGCCGGAAGGACACCAGTCCCTCCGCCATCGGGCAGGGGGTGCTGGAGCTGTGTGCCCAGGCCGACGTGGTCTACCTGGCCCTTCACGGGGCCTGCGGTGAGGACGGCCGCATCCAGGCCACTTTGGATCTGATGGGCATACCCTATACCGGTTCGGGCTGCCTGGGCTCCGCGATCGCTATGGACAAGGACATGACTAAGCGTCTGGTGGCCGGCAAGGTGCGTACCCCCAGCTGGCGCACCGTCACCGTGACGGCGGAAAACCTGGAGGAGCTGATGGAGAGCACCCAGCTGCCTGTGGTAGTCAAGCCCATTGCCAACGGGTCCTCCATCGGCGTGACCATTGCCCACACCAAGGACGACCTGCGCCGGGGGCTGGAGGAGAGCATCCGTCTGGGTGGCCGCACCGTGCTGGAGCAGTATATCAAGGGCCGGGAGATCCAAGTGGCTGTGCTCAACGGAAAGGCTCTGCCCTCCATTGAGATCATCCCTCAGGCTGACTTCTACGACTATGCCAACAAGTATCAGCCCGGCGCCGCCAAAGAGGTGTGCCCCGCCGAAATTCCCCCGGAGTGGGAAAAGATGGTAGGCGACGCGGCGGTGACCGTGTTTGAAGAGGTGGGTCTGGCGGTGTACGCCCGGGCCGATTTCATCGTCACGGAGGACGGCGAGGCCTACTTCCTGGAGATCAACACCCTGCCCGGCATGACTCCCACCAGCCTGGTGCCCCAGGAGGCGGCGGCAGTGGGTATGGACTACGCCACCCTGTGTGAGACCATTGTAGCCTCGTCCCTGAAGGCCCGCAAGGAAGGAGCGTAAGGACATGGAGACCATCACAGTCGGCCAACTGCTGGAGGCGGTGCACGGCACCCTGCTGGGTACCAACCAAAATCTGGACTGTCCCATCAACGGCGTAGATACCGACAGCCGGGACATCCATCCCGGCTCCCTGTTCATCCCCCTGGTGGGGGAGCGGTTTGACGGCCATGCCTACATTAACTCCGCCCTGGAGGCGGGGGCAGCGGGCTGTCTCACCGCCCGGGTGCGCACCGACTACCGGGAGGACAAGTTCTATATCCAGGTAGGCAACACGGAGCGGGCCCTGCGGGATCTGGCCGCCTGGTATAAAAACCGCTTTCAGATTCCCTTTGTGGGCATCACCGGCAGCGTGGGCAAGACCACGGCCAAGGATATGATCGCGGCGGTGCTGTCGGTGAAGTACAAGGTGCTGAAAACCGAGGGCAATTTTAATAACAACATCGGCCTGCCCCTGACTCTCCTGCGTCTGGACCACACCCATCAGGTGGGCGTGCTGGAGATGGGCATGGATAAACTGGGCGAGATCGACTACCTCAGCGACATCGTCCGCCCCGAGGTGGGAGTCATCACCAACATCGGCGACGCTCACATTGAGAAGCTGGGCAGCCGGGAGAACATTTTTAAGGCCAAGTGCGAGCTGCTGCCCAACATCCGCAAGGAAAATGGCCTGGTCATCCTCAACGCCGACGACCCCATGCTCACCACCCTCCGGGGCAAGACTCCGGTGCCGGCGGTGTTCTGCGGCAAGGCGGAGGAGGCGGACTATCGCGCCCAGGTCACCGGCGGCGACGGAGTCAGCCACATCCACTGTCACATCACCACCCCCAACATGGAGCGGGAGGTCACCATCCCTGCCCTGGGGGAGCATATGATCTATCCCACTCTCATCGCTTCGTCCGTGGGGGAGCACTTTGGCATCACTCCCGACCAGATCGAGGACGGCATCGCCCGTTTTGTGCCTACCCGCATGCGGATGAACATCATCCAGCGTGAGGGGGATGTCACCATCCTGGACGACGCCTACAACGCCAACCCCCAGTCCATGCGGGCGGCCATCAGTGTGCTGGCCGACACCAAGAGCAAGTGGAAGGTGGCGGTGCTGGGCGACATGTTCGAACTGGGTCCCTACGCCCCCGCCCTCCACGCCGGGGTAGGCGAGTACCTGGGCAAACGGGGCATCGACTGCCTGGTGGCCGTGGGCAAGCTGTCTGAGCACATGGCTCAGGGCGCCCGGGAGGCGGGCGTGCCCATGGTCTACTCCTGTGCGGACAAGGAGGCGGCCAAGGTGGTACTGCCTCAGGTGGTGCGCCCGGACAGCACCATTCTGGTGAAGGCTTCCCGGGGCATGGCCCTGGAGGAGCTGACCGCCCAGTTGCTGACTCTTTGCTGAATTTCCAAGATAGAGATAAGAGGACGTTATGATCGACATTTCCGTATCCAACCTGGTCAAAGAATTTGAGGTTGGCAACAAAATATTAAATGGCCTGACCTTCCAGGTGGACACGGGGGAGCGGGTGGGCCTGCTGGGGCCTAACGGCTGCGGCAAGACCACCCTGCTCCGCATCCTCACCGGGGTCATGGACTACGACGAGGGAGATGTGGTGCTGGCCCCTGGAAAGCGGCTGGGCCTCATCTCCCAGATCCCTGTTTACCCTGCGGGCTATACCGTGGAGGACGTACTGGCTACTGCCTTCGAACCTCTGCACCGCATGGAGGGGGAGATGACCCAGCTTGCCACGGAGATGGCCCAGGGGAACACAGACCCGGCGGTGATGAGCCGGTACGACAAGCTCACCGCCGCCTTTGAGGCCGCGGGCGGCTATGACACCCAGACCAAGACCAACAAGGTCTGCAACGGCCTGTCCATTCCTCAGGCCATGCGGGAGCAGCTCTTCGACAAGCTCTCCGGCGGGGAAAAGACCCGGGTAAACCTGGCCCGCCTCATTCTGGAGGACACCGACATCCTCCTGCTGGACGAGCCTACCAACCACCTGGACCTTCGGGCCACCGAGTGGCTGGAGGAGTATCTGGAGAAATTCAAGGGCACTGTGCTCACCGTCTCCCATGACCGCTACTTTTTGGACAAGGTGGTGGACCGGATCATTGAGATCCAGGAGGGCAAGGCGGAGTTTTACTCCGGCAATTACAGCTTCTACGCTGTGGAAAAGGAGCGGCGGTACGAGGAAAAGCTCAAGCAGTACGAAAAAGAGCAGGCCAAGATCCAGCAGTTGGAGAAGGCCGCCGAACAGCTGCGCACCTGGGCTTACTCGGGCATGGACAAGACCTTCAAGCGGGCTCAGTCCATGGAGAAGCGCATTGAGCGCATGCGGGTCACCGACCGCCCCAAGAAGGAGCGGAAGATGGAGGTGCGCTTTGGGGAGCGGGAGTTCCGGGGGGATGAGGTTCTTACCATTAAGAACCTGAAAAAGTCCTTTGGAGATCGTACTCTTTTCTCCGATGTGAACCTGGAGGTGGCAGGGGGCGAGCGCATCGCCCTGCTAGGTGACAACGGCACAGGCAAGTCCACTCTCATTAAGATCCTGATGGGGGAGGAGGAGCCCGACAGCGGCAAGCTCCGCGTGGGTCCCACGGTGAAAATCGGCTACCTGCCCCAGATCATCCACTTCAGCCACCCCGAGCGCAACCTGGTGGACACCATGCTCTACGACCTGGATTGTACCGCCCAGACCGCCCGCAACCGGTTAGCGGCCTTCAAGTTCCGGGGAGAGGATGTGTTCAAGCCCGTCTCCGCCCTGTCCGGCGGCGAGCAGAGCCGCCTGCGGCTGTGTATGCTCATGGACGCGAAGATCAATCTGCTCATCCTGGACGAGCCCACCAACCACCTGGACATTCAGAGCCGGGAGTGGATTGAGGAGGCGGTGGAGGAGTACGAGGGCAACCTGCTCTTTGTCTCCCACGACCGTTACTTCATCGAGCGCTTTGCCACCCGCATCTGGATGCTGGAGGATGGGCACATCACCGATTTCAAGGGCACCTATGAGGAGTTCCAGTCCGCTCGGGCTAAGGGGCTGTTCAGCAAGGCGGCCGCTGCCGCTCCTGTGCAGACTGCCAAGGCTCCAGCGGAGAAAAAGGAGAAGCCCAAGCGCCCCGGCGGCACCAAGATGCTGGAAAAAGAGGTGGCCGCCGCCGAGCGAGCAGTGGGCAAGGCGGAAGAGCAGATGTATGACCTCACCCAGCAGATGGAGGAGGCCTCCGCCGACTATTTGAAGCTCCAGGAGCTGTATGAGCAAAAGGAGGCCCTGGAGGAGGAAATTTTGAAGCTCTACGGCCGCTGGGAGGAGTTATCTGCCCAGCTGGAGGAGGCCCGGGGCGAGGGTTAAACAGATAGGAGGCCCAAGCATGGCAGGATACCGTGGAAAGCAGCCCAAACCCTGGCTCAAGGTACTTTTGGCCCTGGTGCTGGTGGGAATCTTGTGCTTTGCCGGACTGTTCGGAGCGGTGATGTACGGGGCCTACGACCATGTGTCGGGGGACCCCCAGGTGATGATCATTCTGGGCTGCCGGGTGATGCCTGGAGGCGAGCCCTCTATCCTCTTGCAGGACCGGCTGGACACTGCTCTGGACTATCTGGAGGACCACCCGGAGATGACGGTGGTGGTGTCCGGGGGACAGGGGAGCAATGAGCCCACCTCCGAGGCCGCCTGTATGGCGGACTATCTGGAGGAGGGCGGCGTGGACCCCAACCAGATTTTACTGGAGGATGAATCCAGCAACACCAAGGAAAATCTCATCTGCTCCCGGGAGCTGCTGAAAGAGCAGGGAATTGACGTGGGGGAGGAGGGGGTGCTGGTGGTGTCCAATGGGTTCCACCTCACCCGGTCTCGGATGTTGGCTGAACGCTTTGGCTACGGCTCAGTGTCTACCCTGGCTGCCCCTACCACCCACATTCCCTCCCGGATCCAAATGTACATCCGGGAGCCCCTGGCCCTGGTGAAGTCTTTCCTGCTGGATCGTGGGAATTAAAACGTAACAATGTGTAAGGATGATAGACAGGAGGTTTCTCTATGCAGGACAAGCTGGCCGCCATTGAGGCCAAATACAGCCAGATCGAAGCCCGCCTGGGTGCCTCCGAGACCTACGAGGACCCGGCCCTGGTGGCCAAACTGAATAAGGAGCAGGCGGAGCTCCAACCTCTGGTGGAAACCTACCGCAGCTTTCTCCAGGCCCAGCAGCGCCACCAGGAGGCGGAGAGCCTGCTGAGTGATCCGGAGATGAAGGAGCTGGCCCAGGAGGAGTGGCAGCAATCCAAGGAGGATTTGGAGCGGCTGGAGCAGGAATTGAAGATCCTGCTGCTGCCCAAGGACCCCAACGACGACAAAAACGTCATCGTGGAGATCCGGGCCGGGGTGGGCGGCGAGGAGGCCGCCCTATTTGCCCACTCCCTGTACCGCATGTACTCTATGTTCGCCGAGGCCAACCACTGGAAAACCGAGGTGGACAGTGTCAACGAAACAGAATTAGGTGGGGTGAAGGAAATTTCCTTTACGATTGAAGGGGACGGCGCCTACTCCCGCTTAAAATTTGAAAGCGGAGTGCACCGGGTGCAGCGGGTGCCGGAGACAGAATCTGGCGGCCGGGTGCACACCTCCACCGCCACCGTGGCGGTGCTCCCGGAGATGGAGACTGCCGACGTGCAGTTAAACCCCGCCGACATTGAGATGCAGGTGTTCCGCTCTTCGGGAGCAGGGGGCCAGCACGTCAACAAGACCTCCTCCGCCGTACGCCTCATCCACAAGCCTACGGGCACTGTGGTGGAGTGCCAGCAGGAGCGCAGCCAGTTCCAGAACCGGGACAAGGCCATGCGCATTCTGGCCTCCCGGCTCTACGAGGCGGAGCAGGAGAAAATTGTGGGGGAGTACACAGCCCAGCGGCGCAGTCAGGTGGGCAGCGGCATGCGCAACGAGCGCATCCGCACCTACAACTTCCCCCAGGGTCGAGTCACCGACCACCGCATCGGCCTGACCCTATACAAGATCGACAACATTATGAACGGCGACCTCAATGAGGTCATTGACGCCCTGGCCGCCGCCGATCAGGCGGAGCGTTTACAGGCGGAAGATACCAATTAACCACAGATAGGAGTTATTTTCATGGAACTGTATATCCACTATAAGGAACTGCCCGACGGACTGAGCCTGGAGGACTTCGTGGGCGAGCTCAACGAGGTGCTGGACGACACCGGCGTGGTGTGCGGCGGGGAGGATTTCCGGCTGGACCTGGAGCTGGAGGATGAGAAGGTCAACCCCAAGTACGCCCAGATGGCGGTGAAGGCCTATCTGCAGCGGGCTGGCTTTTCCAAGGAGACCGCCGTGGAGATCGGCGGCATGGAGATCGGCATTTACGAGTGAGGTTTTCTGCGCCATGTACAAGCATGTGATTTTTGATCTGGACGGCACCCTTCTGAACACCATCGACGATCTGGCGGACACCGGCAACCACGTGTGTTCCCTCCACGGCTGGCCCACCCACACGGTGGATGAGTTCAAGCTGATGGTGGGCAACGGCATCCCCAAGCTGGTGGAGCGCTTCGCCCCCCAGGGGACCAGCAAAGAGGTGCTGGACCAGGCTTATGGGGAGTTTATGGACTGGTACGGCGTCCACAAGGAGGACAAGACCGCCCCCTATGCGGGTATGCCGGAAGTGGCCAAGGCCCTGCGTGCGGCGGGGGTGTCTATTGCGGTGCTGTCCAACAAGGCGGACGTGATGGCCGGTCCGGTGGTGGAGCACTACTATCCCGGAATTTTTCCCGTGGTCCAGGGAGCGCTGCCCGGTCTGCCCACCAAGCCGGATCCCACCCTCCTGCACAAGCTGATGGATTGCCTGGGGGCTACCCGGGAGGATACCCTGTTTGTGGGGGACAGCAACGTGGACATCCGCACAGCGAAAAACGGCGGCCTCACGGGCTGCGGCGTGCTATGGGGCTTCCGGAGCCGGGAGGAGCTGGAGGCTGCGGGAGCCGACGTGATCGTCTCCACCCCCCAGGAACTGCTGGACCTGATTTTAAAGGCCTGAGCAGAAGAAGTAAGGAGTCTTTTCGTTGAATACAAAGCAACTGACAGAAAAAGATATCGATGAGGCCGCCGCCATCCTCCGGGATGGCGGTCTGCTGGGGATTCCCACCGAAACAGTGTACGGTCTGGGTGCCAACGGCCTCAACGAGGAGGCGGTGGCCCACATCTTTGAGGCCAAGGGCCGTCCCCAGGACAACCCTCTGATTCTCCATATCCCCTCCGCAGACCACCTGGAGCGGTACTGTAGAGAGATTCCTTTGACAGCCTATCAGCTGGCCGAGGCCTACTGGCCGGGGCCGCTGACCATGATTTTAAAGCGCAAGCCCATCGTCCCCGATGTGGTAACCGCGGGCCTGGACACGGTAGGGATGCGCTGCCCCTCCCATCCGCTGTGTCACGCCATTCTGGAAGCGGCGGACGTGCCGGTGGCGGCCCCCTCAGGGAACACCTCGGGCCGTCCCAGCCCCACCACCGCCGCCCACATGTGGGAGGACATGGACGGGAAGATCGACGCCATTGTGGATGGCGGCCCCTGCTCGGTAGGGGTGGAGTCCACCATCATCGACCTCACCGAGACCCCGGCCCGGCTTCTGCGGCCGGGAGGCATCACCCTGGAGCAGCTGGAAGCGGTGCTGGGGGAGGTTGCGGTAGATCCGGCGGTCACCCGGCTTATGGGGGCGGGGGAGAAGCCCAAGGCCCCCGGCATGAAGTACCGCCACTACGCTCCCAAGGCCCCGGTGACGGTGGTCACCGGCGACCCGAAAAAGAGCGCAGAATATATCGCTGCCCATGCGGCCCCGGGGGATGGAATCATCTGCTTTGACGAGTTCGCTCCCCTGTTTCCGTCCCACTATGTGGAGCAGCTGGGCCCCGCCGGAGATAAGGGAGAGCAGGCCCGGCACATCTTTGATGCCCTGCGCTTCTTCGACCACACCCCGGTAAAAACCATCTGGGCCCAGTGCCCCGATGCCTCCGGCATCGGCCTGGCCATCTCCAACCGCCTCAACAAGGCGGCGGGGTTTCATATCATCGAGGTGTAAGCTATGACCATTATCGGCATCACCGGCCCTACGGGGGCGGGCAAAACCACCGCTCTGCGGGAGGTGGAGAAGCTGGGGGGCGCGGTCATTGACTGCGACGCGGTATACCACGACCTTCTGGAAAGTGATATTGCATTACAGGCAAGGCTGGAGAGCGCCTTTGGCCCCCTGCGGGACAAGAGCGGCGCCATTGACCGGAAAAAGCTGGGCTCCATGGTGTTTGGAGACCCAGAGAAGCTGGAGCAGCTCAACGCCATCGCCCAGACCGCCACGGTGGAGCGCGTGCGGCAGCTGCTGGAGGAGTACTGCTCGAAGGGGCGGACTCTGGTAGCCATCGACGCCATCTCTCTGCTGGAGAGCCCCTTGGCTCAGCTTTGCGATGCCACCATTGCGGTGATCGCGCCTGCTGAGGTGCGGGTAACCCGGATCATAGCTCGGGAGGGGATCTCGGAGGAATACGCCTGGTCCCGGGTGAAGGCCCAGAAGAGCGACGACTATTTTACCCAAGGGTGCAAGTATACATTAAATAACAACTGCGCCGGGCCGGAAGAATTTGCCCTCCAAGCCAAGACGCTGTTGGAATCAATTTTACATAAGAACATACACTAATCAGCAAAGGAGGAGTTTCTGATGGACGAAAAAAAGGAACTGACCCGGGGCGAGCAGCTGCGCAAAGCCCTGTGCTATGATAAAAAGAACGGTTACGACCGCATGGATCCCCAGGAGCTGGAGCCCATGGAGGCCTACTGCACTGGCTATAAGCAGTTTTTGGACGCGGGCAAGACCGAGCGGGAGTGCGTGGAGCGGGCGGTGGCCCTGGCGAAAGACGCTGGCTTCCGGCCCTATGAGCGGGGCATGGAGCTCAAGCCCGGGGACAAGGTATACCGGGTGAACCGGGGCAAGGCGGTAATGCTGGCCGTCATGGGGCAGGAGAAGCTGGACAAGGGCGCCAACATCGGCGCGGCCCACATTGACTCTCCTCGCCTGGATCTGAAGCAGACTCCTCTCTATGAGGCCGACGAGCTTTCCTTCCTGAAGACCCACTACTACGGCGGTCTGCGCAAGTACCAGTGGGTGACTATCCCCCTGGAGCTCCACGGTGTTGTGGCTCTGAAAAACGGGGAGGTCATCCGGGTCTCCGTAGGCAACGGGGAGGGGGACCCCAAGTTCACCATCGACGACCTGCTGCCCCATCTGGGCTCTGAGCAGTCCAAGAAGGCCCTGAGCGAGGCCATTCCGGCAGAAAATCTGAACATCCTGGTGGGCAGCCGTCCTTTGGCGGATGACGAGGGCAAGGACCGGGTGAAGATCGCTATTCTGGACCTGCTCAACCGGAAGTACGGCATCGTGGAGGAGGACTTTATCTCCGCGGAGCTCTCTGCCGTCCCTGCCTTCAACGCCTGCGACATCGGCTTTGACCGCTCCCTCATCGGCGCCTACGGCCACGACGACCGGGTGTGCGGCTACGCCTGCCTGGCCGCTCTGCTCCAGCTGAACAATCCCCGGCGCACTGCCGTGTGTATGCTGGCCGACAAGGAGGAGATCGGCTCCGAGGGCGTCACCGGCATGAAGTCCGCTGCCTTCGACACCTTTATGGCCGACCTGTGCGCGGGGCAGGGGGTGTCCCTGCGGACCTGCTATGAGGCCTCCTTCTGTCTCTCCGCCGACGTGACCGCCGCCTACGACCCCAACTTTGCCGAGGTGTATGAGAAGCGTAACAGCGCCCTGGTGAACTACGGCGTGGGTCTGTGCAAGTACACCGGCGCCCGGGGCAAGTCCGGCGCCTCCGACGCCTCCGCCGAGCTGGTGGCCTATGTGCGCAAGGTACTGGACGAGGCCGACGTGGTCTGGCAGATGGCGGAACTTGGCAAAGTAGACGCCGGCGGCGGCGGCACCGTGGCCATGTTCATGGCTGAGCGGAACATTGACACCCTGGACGCGGGCGTGCCGGTGCTCAGCATGCACGCCCCCTTCGAGACGGTGAGCAAGCTGGACTGCTATATGACCTTTAAGGGCATGAAGGCCATCTACGAGGCTTAATTCTTTTCTTGAAAGAAAAGAACCAAAAGAACTTTTGGCGAAACTGCGTTTCGCCTCTGTTAAGGCTGTCTCCGTTGGAGCGAAAACTCCGGCGGGGGCAGTTTTTTGTTTATTCCGCTCCAATTCGGTCATCCTAACGAAAGACATGGAAAGGAGCGGACGTATGGACGAAAACAAGGATTTACAGGAAAATATCCCGGAGACCACCAAGGAGGAAAACCCCATTTTGGAGTATGGTTCCTCCATTATTCAAACCAGCAAGGGCACCGTCCACGTGCTGACCATTGTGGGGCAGGTGGAGGGCCATCAGGTGCTGCCTCCCACCAGCAAGAGCACAAAATATGAGCACGTTATGCCTCTGCTGGCCCTGGTGGAGGAGAGCGAGGCCATCGACGGGCTGTTGGTACTCCTCAACACGGTGGGAGGTGACGTGGAGGCGGGGCTGGGCATTGCGGAGCTCATTGCCGGCATGTCCAAGCCCACCGTCTCCCTGGTGCTGGGAGGGGGGCACTCCATTGGAGTGCCTCTGGCAGTGTCGGCCAAGCGGTCCTTTATCGCCCCCTCGGCAGCCATGACCATCCACCCGGTGCGGCTCAACGGGCTGGTCATCGGGGTACCCCAGACCTTCTATTACTTTGAGCGGGTCCAGGAGCGCATCACCCAGTTTGTCACCGCCAACAGCAAGATCAAGCGGGAGACCTTTACCGAGCTGATGATGAAAACCGGGGAGCTGGCTGCCGATGTGGGCAGTGTGATCTATGGCCAGGAGGCGGTAGAGCTGGGACTGATCGATGAGATCGGCGGCCTGTCTTCCGCGCTGGACTGCCTGCACGGAATGATCCGGGAGCGGCGGGCCGGGGAGAAACAAGCATAGTCAAGAACTTCGGCGCTTTGGCGGCAGCAGGCCGCCGGAGCGCCGAACTTTTTTATGATTATTAAAATTTTGCGAAACTTTCGGGAAACGGTGGCAAAGGCGGCGGAGATAGGATATAATCAAACAGAAAGAAGCCGTGTCCGGCAGGGGAGAGGCATGCCCTTTCCCCGGAATAAACAGAAAAGGACGATGACACAATGCCTACCAATACCTATGAGAGCCCCCTTTCCTCCCGCTACGCCAGCGATGAGATGCTCTACCTCTTCTCCGCGGATAAGAAGTTTACCACCTGGCGTCGGCTGTGGGTAGCCCTGGCCCGGGCCGAGATGGAGCTGGGCCTGCCCGTCACCCAGGAGCAGGTGGATGAGCTGGAGGCCCACATCAACGATATCGACTACGAGAAGGCTGCCCAGTGGGAGAAGAAGCTGCGCCACGACGTAATGGCCCATGTCCATACCTACGGCGAGCTGTGCCCCAAGGCCATGCCCATCATTCACCTGGGCGCCACCAGCTGCTACGTGGGTGACAACACCGACGTGATCCTTATGAAGGAGGGGCTGGAGCTGGTGCGCCGCAAGCTAGTGCGGGTCATTGCCAAGCTGGCCAAGTTTGCCGAGGAATATAAGGCCATGCCCACCCTGGGCTTTACCCACTTCCAGGCCGCCCAGCTGGTCACCGTGGGCAAGCGTGCCACCCTGTGGATGAATGAGCTGCTCATGGATCTGCAGGAGGTGGAGTACCGCCTCACCACCCTGAAGCTGCTGGGCTCCAAGGGCACCACCGGCACCCAGGCCTCCTTCCTGGAGCTCTTTGAGGGCGACCACGAGAAGGTGAAGCAGCTGGAGGCCAAGATCGCCAAGGAGATGGGCTTTGACGCGGTGGTTCCCGTCAGCGGGCAGACCTACTCCCGGAAGATGGACTACAACGTGGTGTCCACTTTGGCTGGCATCGCCCAGAGCGCCAGCAAGTTCGCCACCGACATGCGCCTGCTGTGCCATCTCAAGGAGGTAGAGGAGCCCTTTGAGAAGAACCAGATCGGCTCTTCCGCCATGCCCTACAAGCGTAACCCCATGCGCTGCGAGCGTATCTGCTCCCTGGCCCGGTATGTCATCGTGGACGTGGGCAACCCCGCCATCACCACTGCCACCCAGTGGTTTGAGCGCACCCTGGACGACTCGGCCAACAAGCGCCTGAGCGTGCCCGAGGCCTTCCTGGCGGTAGACGCCATCCTGAATATCATGGAGAACGTGGCCTCCGGTCTGGTGGTCCATCCCAAGGTCATTGAGAAGCACGTGCTGGAGGAGCTGCCCTTCATGGCCAGCGAAAACATTATGATGGACGCGGTGAAGCGGGGCGGCGACCGGCAGGAGCTCCATGAGCGCATCCGGGTGCTGTCCCAGGAGGCGGGCAAGAACGTAAAGGACCTGGGTCTGTCCAACAATCTCATTGACCTCATTGCCGCCGACCCCGCCTTCGGTATGACCAAGGAAGAGCTGTCCGCCCACATGGAGCCCAGCGCCTACATTGGCCGCTGCCCCCAGCAGGTGGAGGAGTTTTTGGCGGAGTGTGTGGCCCCGGTGCTGGAGCGCTATCAGGACGCCCTGGCAGACAAGGAGACCGAGCTGAAGGTGTAAGAAAGTCGGTGCCTTAAGTATGAGACAACGAAAATTTGGGCCGTACCTGGCTGCGGGGGTCACTGCCTTCGCAGTCATTGCGGCGGCCATCCTGATGTTCTTTGCCATCTACCATATTTCGGCCATCACCGCCCTTCTGGATACTCTTTCTTATATCCTGCGGCCCATTTTCTATGGGTTGGTATTGGCTTTTCTGCTGCTGCCGATTCAGCGCCACATCTATGACTTTTTGCGGGAGTGGATGAAAGGCGTGTGGGTAAACTGGCCTAGGAAGGACGGCCTGCTGTATTTTATCTCCATTCTGCTCAGCCTGGTCTTTGCGGTTCTGGTGGTATATATTTTGCTGGCCATGGTACTGCCCCAGGTGTACTCCAGCATTGTAGGCCTCATTAACGCCTGCCCAGGCTACATCGACAGCCTGCAGAAGTGGCTCACCGACTTCTTCCGGGACAATCCTGATGTGCAGGAGGCGGTGCTGCCCTATTATATCAAGGCCTCGGAATCCCTGGAGACGTGGTTTAATGAGAATAGCCTGCTGATGAACTTCCAATCCGCCGATGCCACGATTGATTGGATCCAGAAGGAGCTGTTTCCCCGCCTGTCTGGAGTGTTCAGCGGAGTGTATGCCGGAATCTGGGCCATTTTGATGCTGCTGAAGGATCTGCTCATCGCGGTAATCGTATCGGTTTACGTACTGGTGCGGAAAAACAAATTTGCTGCCCAGTCCAAGAAGATCACATACAGCATTTTTCCCACCCGGATCGCCGACTTTCTGGTGGAGGAGACCCGGAATGCCTATCGTATTTTAAGCGGTTTTATCAATGGCAAACTGCTGGACTCCCTGATTATCGGCATCATTGCCCTGATCTTCTGCAATCTGCTGAAGTTCCCGTACCCCATGCTGCTGGCGGTGATCATTGGGGTCACCAATGTGATTCCTTTCTTCGGTCCCTTTATCGGCGCCATCCCCTGCGCTTTGCTGATCCTGCTGGTGAGTCCCTTACAGTGCGTGTACTTCTGTATCTTTGTGCTGATCCTGCAGCAGTTTGACGGCAACATTCTGGGCCCCAAGATTCTGGGCGACTCCACTGGACTGGACTCCTTCTGGGTGTTGTTTTCGATCTTGCTCTTCGGCGGGCTGTTTGGCTTTGCCGGAATGGTTCTGGGCGTACCGGTGTTTGCCATGTTTTACAGCATCATCAGCCGCCTGGTACGCTACGGATTGCGCAAGCGGTCTCTGCCTGAGAGCACGGATGCCTATCTGGGCAAGACAGGTCCCATGGCGGAGAAAAAGGAATGACGAAATCATTATAAAAAGAAGGGCTGTTCCCGCAGGAACGGCCCTTCCTTTTATATAATGATAAAAAATGGGCGCCTGGTTTAACCAGGCGCCCATATCCTTTGTTACATAGAGGTGGTCAGAACCTTCTTCAGGTGCGCGAAGCGGGGCAGGGAGTTCTCCTTGGGGGTGTTGGCCTCGCCCTGGATGAGGGGCAGGACATAGTCGATGAACTCCTGAGTCACGCCATTGCCGGCCTCGTTGATCCACTCGCGGGGAACCTTCTTCTCGAAGTTAGCCACGATGTCCAGGGGCTCCAGCACGGTCTCGCACTTGTAGCCGCCCTCGCGGGTGCACTGGAAGGCCACCATCTTATCGGTGTTGCCGGCCACGGCAGCCTCAACCGCGGCAGCGCCGGCCTGCCAGGCCTCGGTGACGTCGGTGCGGGAGGCGACGTGAGAGCCGCAGCGCTGCAGCAGGCTCAGCTCGATGCCGCGGACCTTAGCGCCGGTGGCGTTCTTCACGGTGTCGGCCAGCAGAGCAGCCAGGCCGCCCAGCTGAGCGTGGCCGAAGCCGTCGGTGGCAGAGGTCTTGGCCTCGGAGACGAAGGTGCCGTCGGCGTAGTGAATGCCCTCGGAGACAGCCACCATGCACTTGCCGGTCTTGTCGTAGATGGCCTTCAC
>CABVDR010000039.1 GCA_902497145.1 uncultured Oscillospiraceae bacterium | reverse complement strand
AGTCGCCCTTCAAGCACAGCCTGCTTGTCAAAGGGATCGCCCGCCACGTCCAAACCCTCCGCCTTCAGGCACTTGGCGAAGTGCTTGGCATTTTCCACCACAGCCTTCTGATACTCGTCCTTGAACTGGTTCATCTCGTAGGCGGCCATCAGCAGACCCAGCATGGTGCCCAGGTGGTGGTTGGACACGCTGCCGGGGAAGGTGCGGGTCTCGATGGTCTCCCACAGGCCGTACTTTAGGTCGCTCTTGTCGTAGTTGACGCCGATGACACCTCTCTGGGGACCGAAGAAGGTCTTGTGGGTGGAGCCGGTGACGATCTCCGCGCCCTCCTCAAAGGGCTTCTGGAAGTGATCGCCGATGAGGCCCAGCACATGGGCCATGTCGTACATGATGGTGGTGGGGATGTTCTGCTCATCCACAAACTGCCGGATCGCAGCCACAGGCTCCTTGTGCAGCACCATGCTCTTGCCGAAGATGATGAGCTCGGGCTTATACTGCTGGATGACCTTCTTGGTCTCCTCCACATCGATCTTGTAGATGTTGTCCTTGCAGACGGGGAAGTTCACCACAGCGGAGCGCTCGGTGACCGGGTCCACGGCGATGTAGTCGTGGAGGGCGCCCATGGGCTGGGCGCTGAGGTGTCCGCCCTTGATGATGTGGTTGTTGAGCACGTAGCCCAGACGCTGGGGAGTCTGCTTGCGGTTGAGCCGGTTTTTGAAGTCCATAAGGGCGGAGAACACCGCCATGTTGGACATCTGGCCGCTGATGACCCGGGTCTCTGCCTCGCGGCAGCCCAGGTAGGTGCACATCTCCTGGGTAAGCAGCTGCTCCACCTGATCGATGAACTCGGTGCCCTGGTAGTAGAAGATATCCGCGTCATAGAAGCTCTTTACCTTCTTGTGCTCTGCATAGCGGAAGGCCGGGTCGCTGGCGGAGAGCAGCCGCACTGCCCGGGAGGGAGTCATCTCGGAAGGGATGAGGTTGATGCACTTCTCCTGGCGCCAGCGGTGGTTGTCCGTGGCCTGGGCGATGAGATCCAGAGCCTTGGGCAGGCGGTCGCCGGAGGCAGCAGCTTTCTCCTCCTCGGGAGCCTGGTAGAGAATGGGACGGGCGTAGGGAGGCGCGTCACCCCGCATGTGGTAGGGGGGGATGACCGCGGCGATGCGGCGGCCGCGCACGTCGATCTCCACCTTGTCGTCATCCAGCACATCGCTGGCGATATAGGCCAGACCGATGGAGCGCATGGCGCTCTTTTCCAAAATCTCGGTCTCCAGGCCCTGGCCCTGGGTGGTGAAGTAGGGGACCATGGTGCCGCTGGTCACAAAGCCGATGGCCTCGTCGCCCCGGTATACCGGCATCCCGGCCCGCATGACGCCGCGGCCCAGCAGTGTGATGGGCCGCACCCGCCGGGGCAAGTGCTCCAGATCGGAAAAGTCCCGGTCCATGATCTTGCGGAAGGCGTCATACTGGCGCTGGAGGGGCTCCCGGCCCACAAAGTCGCCCTTCTCGGGGGAGAAGCTGACGGCAAACCGGGCCAGGGGGATGGCGTAGATGGGGATTTCTGTCCCGTCGGGGCACAGGCCCAGCTCATGGCCGTAGAGAGGCATGCCAGCTTCCAGCCGCAGGGTGTCACGGGCCCCCAGGCCGGCGGGACGGGCGCCTAGCTCCACCAGGCGGTTCCACAGCCACACGGCGTCCTGGCTGGGGACATAGACCTCGTAGCCGATGGGCTCACCGGTGTAGCCTGTCTTGGCGACCCGGACGGTGTGGCCCTCCAGCTCCAGGGTATTCAGGGCATTTTTCATGGGCTCGGTGATGCTCTCGCCCCCGGACAGGGTCATGAGAAGCTCCTTGGACTTGGGCCCCTGGACGGCGATGGCAGCCCAGTCGGCGGTGATGACGGTCATCTTAGCGTCAAAGCTCTGGATGTGGCGCTGCAGGTGCTCCAGATCCTTGTCTGTGTTGGCCGCGTTGACCACCAGCAGGTAGCGATCCTCCTCAAAGCGGTAGAGGTAGGCGTCGTCCACCGCTCCACCGGTCTCGGTGGGCAGGATGGCGTACTGGGCTTTGTTCACGTCCAGAGCCATCACGTTGCTGGAGAGCACGTGCTGCAGGAAGGGGACCGCCTGGGGACCATCCACCAGGATGCGGCCCATGTGGGAGACGTCGAACAGGCTGCAGAAGCTGCGGGTGTACAGGTGCTCGGCCACGATGTCGGTGGGGTACTTGATGGGCATTTCCCACCCGCCGAAGTCCACCATGGTGGCACCGGCTGCCACATGTACGTCGTAAAGCTGGGTGCGTTTGAGTTCGCTCATGGGGATTCCCTCCGTTCAGAATATAGTCTCTCGGGCAAAGAAAAACAGAGACGCAACGATACCTAATATCGCTGCGCCTCTGTACATAGAACCTGAGAGATTCCCGTCTGAACGTGTCCAGACAGTTGCCCCGTCGGTGCACCTAAAGGATGCTTTTCAGATTTGCGTCCCGACCCAGTCCTTTTACCTGAGAGAGTGTGGCATTGCTCCTTCGGTGCCGCGTAAAATACGCGGTCTCTCCTGAATCGTTCATCCGCTGTATGGATTCGGTATTCGGTTGTCAGCCTCTGTTGTGGTTAAAGTATCATAGAATCCCGGAGTTTGTCAAGGCGTATTTGTGGAAAATTTTCTCTTGGGAGAAGCGTTACAATGTTTTCAATACCTCGGCAGAGGGGAAGGAGGTATATACGCCTACTTTCCCCATACAAAGCAGGGCTGCCCGGTGGGCTTTGATCGCCGCCTCCTGGATGGGACTGTTTTTTACCAATTCAGCTGCGAGCACACCGGTAAAAAAGGCTGTGGCGCCGGAATAATCCAAAATCTCACCAGAAAAACAAGTGTCCATAAGGCTCATCGTGCCTTTCTCAGCAACCAGCACCCCGGCTCCGTCCATGTGTACAACAACACCCCGGCGTACTTGGTTGGAAAGAATGCTGGCAGAAATTCTGGCTGTTTTTGCATTTTCGCCAGAGAGGCCACAGATAGCGGCGGCCTGAGCCAGATTCATAGCCAGATAATCAACTTTTTTCCAAAAGTGGAGCGGGACATCTGCGGTCATGACAGACGGAGTGACCAAAACTGGAGTCTGGCATTCATTCGCCAATTCAATCATATGAGTGGCTACATCCATAATGGCCGGTCCCATATGAATCATGACCAGATCTGCTTGACAGATTGCATCTTTACAGTGGTCAATATCCTCATTCGTCAACTCATAGTTTGCGCCGAGAAAGTCGATGAACGTATTGTCTGTGTGTTCTTCAATGATGATCGTTGCCAGACCACTGTGGACGTTTGGGACTTGGGTGAGGAAGCGGCAGTCCACATGTTCCTTCTCCAGAGTGCACTGAATCTGTTGGCCAAAGGCATCGTCTCCGACTTTCCCAATTAACGCGGTAGGGACCCCGCACCGTACAGCAGCAATAGCCTGGGAACTTCCGTGGCCGCCTGCGTTAATAGAAATCTGACGGCCCATCTTCTTTTTCCCGATCATCTCATTGCCAAGTTCCATAACAAAGTCCAAATTGAGTACGCCCAGGGAAAGAATCCGGGGAGAATCATGCGTTGACATCTGTGGACCCCCTTGCAATCAAAGTCAGGCTGATCTCTTCCTTTGGGGCGGCAGGCGCCTCTTCGCTGCGCTGGATCAGCTCCAACAGACGCCGTGCGCCCAAAACACCTACCTGATAACCGGAAGGCCCCCAGACAGACAGCTGCGGAGAAGTCAACTGTGCCAATCGAGCATTTTCCAAACTGAGAACAGCGGCTTGCTCCGGAACTTGAATGCCCTGCTGCTTCAACGCAGACAGCACCCCTGCACCTTGGTAGCAGTTTTGAGTGATGACTGCATCAGGCAGGGTTTCCGTTTGGCTGAGATACCGGGTAAGTTCCCTATAAGCATCATCCAGAGATGAGCCTGCGCTGCAATGCTGGCAGCTTCCTCCCGCTGCATGCATTGTATTTTGAAGGCGGGTAAAGAATGCAGGGGAAAATCTGGATGTATGATCGGCTAAATATACCAGATGACGCCGTCCTTGCTTCAAAAAATAGTCGGCCACCTGACCGCCTAAGGTCTCCCAGGGAGCTGGCAGCTGCTCTGTTCTAGCCAGACCGCGAGCGTCCGTATCAGAAAGAAGAAGGATTGGAAAACTGCCGCAGAAGGACTCCCAACTACTGGGAATACAACACGCCGGGGTATATACCAAAACGCCCGCAAGCCCCATAGATTTCGCCTTCAGGAGATATTCTTCTTCCATGCTCTGGACACCCTCCGTAGCCACCGTGAGCATCAAATACCCGCAGGTAGCCAACACATCGGAAATTCCCTGGCTCATCTGAGCGAAATAGGGATCGCTCAAACTTGGCAGTAAAACAGATACGGCATTCAATCCATCTTTCCGCAGACTCTTTGCCAGCAGATTGGACGAATAGCCCAGTACATCGATTGCGTTAAGAACTCTGCTGCGAGACTGCTCAGCCACCTTTTCCGGATCATTTAAGACACGTGATACAGTGGCAATGCTGACTCCGGCGTATTCTGCCACATCTTTTAAAGTTGCTGCCATAAATATTCTCCTTCTTTGAACCCATCTTTAATCTCACACAGAAATGAACGGGAAATTTTTTTGTAAGGCGCTGTGTTCCAGATGGAAACAAAACGATTGCTCAATGATGGAATAATTATCAATCCATTTTATGTCAGCATATCATGAGTTGTTTATCATGTCAATTGTTATCGTTTTCGTATCAAGGAAAGGAAAAGCGGCGCCAATTTATGGTTGGAGCCGCTTTTAGCAAAAAGTATGCATTCGTACCGTGCTGCACGATCCACTTCATGTCTCCACGAAATAGAATCATAAGCACCTTTCCGTGTGACTGCCAATGCAAAGGTCTTGCTGGTCAATTCCAAGGCAGATTGAGGTATCCCCTGCTTTTAGTATGCCGGCAAGGAAATATCCGGTAAAAGTTTCGCCGGCAGCGGTGGTACCCACCGCCTGTACAGAGAAAGCAGGTCGGTAAAAATATAGTCCAGATTCAGGGAGCTATATCACAGTACCTTCTTTAGACCCTTTTCCTTTTTATGACTCCTTTTGCTCCAGTCCAAGCCGACGTCGCAGGCCAGCACAAATGTTTTGATATGCATCTTCTTCCAGGAAAAGAGGTTCCGGCTCATCCGTAAGGAATACTCTGCCCCAATCCTTCCCATTTTGATATTTTGGTACAATATGAACATGGAGGTGGGTGCTGGTGTCGCCAAAGATGAGGTAGTTGATCTTGTCTGGGTTGAATTGATCGGTAACTGCCTGGGCGGTTTGATAAACGCTTTCCATCAGTGCTCTGTATTCCGGTAGAGACAGGTCAGTAACCTTTTTGACATGACGGTCAGCAGCCAAGATAACTCGCCCGGGATGCGTTTGGTCTCGATGAAGATACAGCCGTCCACCGGGCAGAGCTCCAATTTCTATCAGATCGGGTCTCAGATCCGCCCCGCCGCAGAATTTACAGCACTCATTCATGGCTCTTCGCCTCCGCTTTTTGGGCCTTGCGTTTTTTCAGCATAGGGAGAACGAAGGGGTAAAACAGGGAGAGAATGGCGATGATAATAAACACGCAGGAGATGGGACGGGTAAAGAAGGTGGTCCAGTCGCCATTGGACAGCACCAAGGCACGCCGGAAGTTCTTTTCCAAAATGCCGCCCAGAATCATACCCAAAATAATGGGAGGAATGGAGAACTGCATTTTGATAAGGAAGAAACCGAGAATACCGCATACGATCATCAGGTAGATATCCTGTACCGTGTGGTTGACAGCGAAGGTACCCACAAAGCAGAACACAAAAATCAAGGGAGTAAGGATGATTTCAGGAACAGAGGAGATTCGGGCAAAAATCTTGATGCCGCCAAATCCGCAGATCCCCATGAACACATTGGCAAAAAACAGGCCAATAACGATCATGTAGACTTTGTCGGGCGACTCACTCATCAGCAGAGGGCCTGGGGTGATACCCAGCATCATCAGGGCCCCCAACATAATGGCAGTACAAGCATCGCCGGGGATACTCAGGGAGAGCAGGGGAATAAGCGCGCCGCCGGAGATAGCATTATTTGCAGCCTCAGGAGCAGCAATGCCGTCAGGCGCTCCATCGCCAAACTTCTCAGGATGCTTAGACCAGCGTTTAGCCTCGTTATAGCCAACCCAGGAGGCAATGTCACCACCAGTGCCGGGAATAGCTCCGATAATGGTGCCAATAATGCTGGAACGAATCAGAGTGGGGAAGATCGTGCGCAAGTCCTCCTTGGTGGGAAGAATGCGCTCCAGCTTCTGGCTGACCTTGTCCCGGTGCTTGCCAAAATTGTCCGCTACATTGATCAGCCCCTGGGAGAATGCAAACAAGCCGATCAAAACGGGGATGTTGGAGATCCCGCCGGTGAGATAAACCGTATCAAAGGTGAAGCGATAGGCACCGGTGGTGGTATCCACTCCGACCGTGGCCAAAAGCAGGCCAATAAGGGCGCCCATGATACCTTTCAGAACATTTTCACTGGAGATACTTGCCACTACACTGATACCGAACAGGGCAAGGGCAAAACTCTCCTGCGCACTGAACTTCAGAGCAAAGCTGGAAAGAATGGGGGAAGTCCACAGCAGCATCAGAGCAGAGAACAGACCGCCAAAAGTGGAGGCGGTGGTAGAAATCGAGATGGCCCGACCGGGTTGATGATATTTGTGAGCCATGGGATAACCATCCAGACAGGTGGCGGCAGAATTGGCCGTGCCGGGGGTATTGATCATAATTGCGGTAATAGAACCGCCATAGATGGCGCCGCAGAAGATGCCCAGCATCATCAGCACACCCATATTGCCGTCCATGGCCAGTGCCACAGGCAGCATGATGGACATGCCCATGACAGAGGAAAGCCCGGGCATTACACCTACAAAGATTCCGCACAGAACGCCGCCGAGTATGGCCAACAGTCCCATAGGAGTAAATACCGACATTAAGCCGGCGGTAAAAGCAGTCCACATGGATCGGATCCCTCCTTAGAAGAACTTGCCCTGGGGTAGGATAACGCCCATGATCACGGTGAAGACCACATAGATAAATCCGGTGATTCCAACCGTGGTAAGCCCAATCCAGACTGGGCGGCGCTCCCCCATGGCCAGCATAGTGGCAATAACAAACAGCAAGGTAGCGGGAACAAAGCCAAAGTAATTCATAATGACCGCATAAGCGATCATGATTACGAAGATTAAGAAAACACAATGTACTCCCGCAGAACGATAGTCAATCAGTGGATCCTCTTTTTCAGTCGCCTTTTTGGATTCCAGAATCGTCTGGATCAACAGAATGACAGAACAGAGGATCAGGCCGCAGCACAGTAGGATCGGCCAAAAAGCTGCGCCGGGGTCTCCACTGTTTCCGCTGCGGGTTTCAAAGTTCGATGCCATGTAAATGCCTGAAAACCCAATGATAATCAGGAATACAGACAAGAAATAGTTGTATTTTCTCACGAATACAACCTCTCCTTTCTCTTCAGACAAGCTCCGGGGCACCGGAATGGAAAATCTATTCCGGTGCCCCGGTGTTCAGACGTTACATGAACGATGCCAATATTGTGCTGGAATAACCTTAAAGGGAAAGCGTTGATTAAGAATGGGAGGAGAGCAGTTCCGTATACAGCTCCATCTGCTGATCTAAAAAGTCGGACAGCTCTTCGGGGGAGAGGTTTTCCGTCTGCATACCAAGGCTGGAGAGGGTGTTGGCATAGCTCTCACTCTCTACGCCTTTACGCAGGTTTTCAGACAGATAGCTCTGGATAGCGGGATCTACGTCGGCAGGACAAGAGATAATGCAGAAGCCCATCATCTCATAATCAATCTGGTCGGGGAAGACCTCTGCGAAGGTAGGTACATCGGGGAAAGCAGGCAAACGCTCGTTGGAGAGAGTACCGATAATCTTTGCATTGCCGGCCTCTACCTGAGCAGTGGCATTGCTGGGCTGAGCAAAGGTAGCGTCAATGTGGCCGCCCACGATGGCAGTGACACAGTCGGCGCTGCCTTCATAGGTCACATTGGATACATCGATGCCAAGGGCATTTTCCATGGCGGTGATAGCCAGGGTGGGAGCGGCACCGGTTCCGGTTTCACCAACTACAATCTCACCGGGATGCTCCTTGGCATAGGCGACAAACTCTTCCAGAGTGGAGTAATTTTCATTGTTGCCGATAATAAGCACGAAGGGATCCATCAGAGCACAGGCAAGAGGAGAGAAGGTATCCACCGTCAGATCCGTGTTGCCCAGGATAATATTGATAATAAAGTCGGTGTTCATGACGCCCAGAGTATAGCCATCGGCGGCAGAGTTGGCTACCTGAGTCAAACCAATTAAACCGCCGTTTCCGGTGACGTTAGCCACAGAGAAATTGACAGGGAAATCGGGTACGCCATCCAACACGCCGCGGACCGACAGATCGGTGCCGCCGCCAGCGGAGTACTGGACTACTACATTCACGTTTTGATTTGGATATCCATTCAGATCTCCAGAGCCAGAGGCATTGGACGAGTTGGAACCGGTAGAGGAACCGGAACCAGAGCCGGAATTACTGCATGCAGCGGCCGACAGCAGCATGGCGCCGGTCAGGGCCAGAGCCAGGGTCTTTTTCATCCGTTTCATGTGGGAATCCTCCTTAAATATATTAGTTTTGGGTTTTAAAACACGATCTAAGGTACTCTGCAGATTGCTTCATGCCAATTGAGGCATCTGGGATATCCTGGGGATGCCATCTCCGTTCATACTCTAAAGACAGCCAACCGTCATAGCCACGGCGCTTCATTTCCTGAAGAATTTCAGGCCAAGGAACAATCCCTTCTCCCACGATTCGGGTAATGACGTTTCGTTCCTCTTCCTTGGGATGAGAGACATCGGAAGAGGTAAAGGTACGACAACCTTCCCGGAAAACCAGATCCTTCACATGGGTATAGTACACTTTTGAGAATTGCAAGGGCAAAGCTTGATTCCATGGTTCATTTCCTGTAAAGGTCAGATTTGCTTGGTCGTAGAGAATGCCTACTGCCGGATGATCAATCTCCTGCGCCAAGGAGATGCTGTCCGCGGCAGAGACAGCCATGGTATTGAAGTGATTTTCCATAACGAGTTTGATGCCATGTTCTGCCGCATGGTCTCCCAAGCGGCGCATGCTGTCTACCAAGGCCTGACGCTTTTCACCCGAAGGATCTGTATCTCCCTGAGCAAAGTTACCAGCATAGATTCGAATGAATTCCGCCCCTAATACCTGTGCATAATCGATGACCTGTGTCAAACCATCAATTTCTTTCTCACGGACCTGAGCGTTTAGGTCGTTAAAACGGGAATAATAGGGAGTCAGGGCAATGATACGAAGACCAAGCTTGTCCGCCTGGCGGCGCAGAGATTTCAACTCATCCAAATCTGCCTGCTGCGGGATGGCGCAGCGATAACCGTCTTGGACCACAATCTCTGCGCCATCCAGACCAATATGGTGGAACAGTTCCAGAGCTTGGGGCAACGTGTATTCAGGCGTTCCCATGGTGTGTCCGGCGATCTTGAACAAGATATTCACCTCATTCCAACCCGGGAAGCCCTGCAGTCGTGAGAATACGATGCATGAGTTCCTGGGTCTTGTAGGCATCCGCACCGCTGGTCAGGGGCTCCTTATCATTGTTCAGACAGTCAAAGAAGTGGTCGACCTCCTGAGTAAAGCCCATCTTGTCAATTACCTTCGCCCAGCCATAGGCCAAAGGAGTCATTGATGTGGTGTGGGATTGCTGACCATCGGTAATCGTGATAGTGTCCGGGCAGTTGACCAAAACGCTTTTGTTGTGGCCGTGCATCTCCAAGGTTTCTACCCACTGGCCGGAAGCACGGTCCGCAACCAGCATGGCCACAGAGCCATTTTCAAACTGAAGCTGTGCAGTAGCTAAAGTTTCATAGAGAGGATCTGTAAATTTAGAACAAGCCTCCACCTTTACACACTCTCCACAGAAATAGCGCAGGATATCGACCATATGAATCGCATTTTCAAGGGTAGCCCGGTATTCACTGGCCGGACGGTTCTTCTGCGCAATAAGTACATCAGGGGATAATTGGCCGTACACCTCTTTGGCCTTACGGTAGACTGGCGCGTAACGGCGGTTGAACGCGATCATCAACTTTTTGCCGGTGCGAGCGGAAGCATCTGCCATGTCATAGGCTTCCTTCAGCGTCATTCCCATGGGCTTTTCACAGAATACATCAACTCCAGCTTCCAAGAGTTGAATTACTTGCTCGGCATGGACCGTCTTGGGAGATAACACAAAGGCGCAGTCCAGACCTAACGAAAGCAGCTCGTCCAGATTATGTACTGCATGCTCAATAGCATAGCTTTTTTGTGTTTCTTCCACACTTTCAATGTGCTTGGCAAAAGCACCCGTCATTTCTACATCATTTCTGGCAGCCAGAATGGGGAGATGCGCAATGTGTGCAATAGATCCCACACCAATTAAACCGACACGATATTTTTTTCCCATAACAGAACCTGCTCCTTTATGCTGTTTAAGACTTGGCTAAAAATCCACCATCCACGGCGATCGTGAAGCCGTTGACATAGTCGGAGGCGTCAGAGGCCAGGAAAATCGCCGCGCCGGCCAGATCCTCTGGCACACCCCAGCGTTCCATAGGAATCCGGGTGTTAGTTTCTGCCATACGGGAAGCCTCAGAGCGCATAGGAGCGGTCATATCCGTGACCATGTAGCCTGGGGCAATACAGTTAATATGAATGCCATACGGGGCCGCCCACTCGTTACACATATGCATGGTGATGTTGCGCACCGCCGCTTTGCTGGCGGTATAGGGAATTACTTTCACACCGCCCTGGTAGGATGTCATAGATCCGATATTGATAATTTTTCCTCCGCCGCCCTGCTTGATAAACTGCCGGGCTGCCGCCTGGCACATGAAAAACAGGGCCGTCAGATTAACGTCCAAAACATCCTGCCAATCTTTTCGAGAGATGTCGATGGCCATGACCCGCCGGGTAATACCGGCTGCATTGACTAGAATGTCTACTTTTCCAAACTGTTCTACCGTTTTCTGAATCACCAGATCCGGGGTGTTTTCATCTGCTACATCCAGTTTCAACTCCAGATAGCGGCGTCCCAGAGCTTCTACCTTTTCTTTTGTGTCGCTGTGGTCGGAGCGACCTACGCCCACAATATCGGCTCCGGCTCCGGCCAGGCCAAGTGCAATTCCCTGACCAAGCCCTCGGGTGGCACCAGTAACAATGGCTACTTTTCCTGCCAAACTAAATTTTTTATACGTCTCCATTGTGCTCCTCCTAAAGCGTTTTCATTTTTGTTGTGTAAAAAATTACATCAAATGTAAACGTATTATTTATGTGAAAAAAATACCATCATTTGCACACAATGTCAAGAGGGATATCTAATTTTTTTGTTGCTTATGTGCACTATTTTTAGGCAAAAGAATTGTGCAAAGCAACTGAATTAAGAGAAATAGCTCTATTCGGTGCGCCAGGAGAAAGGAAAAAGCGCCGCTGTCTCTGCATTGAAAGTCTGTCAGAGGCAGCGGCGCTTTTCATATAAAGTTGGAGGAACTTATGTTGTTTGGCTATACACAGGAAAAATAATTGGTGACAGATTCTGCACGCACAAAGTAAGGCGGATGAAAAGCTGTTTATTCTTTTTTAACATGGGCATTGCCGCCCAGTGTGGTCGATGGAGTAGTCCCCGGTAAGGATCAGCTGGGAGATGGGCACAAAGGTATAGCCCTCCTGGGTCAGCTGCTCCAGAATCGCGGGTAAGGCCTCCGGGGTATGGAGGGCGGCGTTGTGAAAGAGCACGATGGAACCCGGTCCCACCTTGCTGGTCACCCGCTGGGTGATCTCGTCCGCCGGAATCTCCTTCCAGTCCAGGCTGTCCACGTCCCACTGGATGGGCTCCATACCAATGGACCGGGCAGCCTGCACAGACTTGTCGTCATAATCCCCGTAGGGCATGCGCACCAGGGTGGGCCGCACTCCGGTGACCGCCTCAATTTTGTCGTTGCAGGCGTTGAGATCGGCCACCACCTCATCCGCTGACAGCTGGGGATAGTGGGCGTGGGTATTGGAGTGGTTCATGACCTCATGGCCCGCATCGTGGAGGGCTTTCACCGACTCGGGGTACTTATCCACCCAGGACCCCACCACAAAGAAGGTGGCCTTCACCCCGTAGCGGTCCAGGATGTCAATGAGCTGTTGGGTATCCTCGTTGCCCCAGGCAGCATCGAAACTGATGGAGATCAGCTTCTGGTCCCGCTGCACACAGTAGATGGGCAGCTGCCGCACCGTGGCGGAGGCCCCCACCGCGGCGGGGTAGTAGTTGATCACCCCAAAGATCAAGGCGGCCACACACAGGCACGCCACCGCCGTCCACCATTTTTTCTTCACCAGTACGATCCGAACCACACGAAAGGGCTTGGGCATTCCGATCATCTCCCATCGCAGAATATATCTATTTATATTGAATGGGAGAGAAAAACATGCGGCGGGGAGGGATATCCCTCCCCGCCGCGTTTCGTATGTGCCGCAGGCAGTTAATATACTACTTTTCCCAGGGCAGACTGAACCAGCTCAGAGGCCAGGATGCCCGTCTTGTTCCGCTCGTCCAGGATAGGGTTCACCTCCACCATATCCATAGACAGCAGCTTCTTGGACCGGGCGATGGTCTCCACCAGCAGGAAGGCCTCCCGGGTAGTCAGGCCGCTATGGACCACCGTACCGGTCCCGGGAGCGGCCTCGGGCGTGATGGCGTCCACGTCAAAGCTCAGGTGGATGCCCTTGGTGCCAGTTCCGGCCACCTCCACCGCCCGGCGGATCACCTCAGCCATGCCCAGCTGGTCAATCATGTCGATGGGGAAGATGGTCACGCCGGCCTTCTTCATGCGCTCCCGCTCCTCGGTGTCGATGTCCCGGCCGCCAATCTGCACGCAGTGGGCCACATCCACAAAGACCGGGCCCTGGCCGAAGTCCACCATGCAGTTGGGGCCATATCCGCACACGGCGGAGAAGGGCATGCCGTGCATGTTGCCCGTCTGGCTGCTCTCCTCATTGTTCCAGTCGCCGTGGGCATCCACCCAGATAACGCCGATGGAACCATAGAACTTGGATACGGCGGAGATGCTGCCCGCTGCAATGCTGTGGTCACCCCCCAGCACCACAGGGAAGTGCTCCTGCTCCAGAGACTGATAAACGGTATCGTAGAGGCGGCGGTTCACATCTACCACCTGTTCATAGTTTCGCAGGGTGGGCTTGGTGGCTCCCTTGGGGGCAGGTACAATGTCTCCCAGGTTCTCCACCTGGAACCCCATTTTCTCCAGCCCCTCCGCCAGCCCGGCATAGCGGATCGCCATGGGGCCCATGTTGACCCCCCGCTTGGAGGCACCGAAATCCATCTGTACGCCCACTAAATCAACCATACGCTTCATTGATCCATTTACCTCCATGAAAATTACCGCCGTCAGCGGTCCAGCTCCTGCTTGCGCTGACGAAACTCCTCCTGAATCTCCTGCAGCAGCTGGGGGTTCTCCAGCATATCCCCGCAGGCCGCCGCCAGCACCTTGGCTGCAATGAGCAGCGCCTGGTGCATCTCTTTACTCTTGCCCGCCTGGACATAGTCTATACTGTGGGCCACGCAGCGCTCGGGCACAAAGGCCACCCGGATACAGGAGCCGGGGACCCGGTACATCACGTTGCCAAAGTCGGTGGAACCTGTCTTCTCCCGGGGAGGACGGATGGTGGGGGCGTTGAGCTCCTGCGCCTTCTCCATGAGCAGCTGGTTGAGCCGCAGCACCGGGATCTTGCTGTCAAAGGGCAGATCCTCCTCCAGCTCCCCCTTGGTGCCGCTCATCAGCCCCGCGCCGGTAATAATGTCCCGGAAACGCTCCACCACCGTGTCCAGATAGGCCCGGTTGTAGGAACGCAGGGTCACAGTTCCCTCCGCCAGGGCGGGAACCACATTGTCCGCACCGCCGCCGTTGGTGACGGTGTAGTGCATCCGGGTGTCCTCCCGGACATGCTCCCGCATATACTCGATACCCTGGAAAGCCAGCATCAGGCCGTCCAGGGCGCTGCGGCCCTCCTCGGGGGCCATGGCGGCGTGGGCACTGCGGCCATGGAAGCGGACCTTGAAGCTAGAGAGCGCCAGACTCTTGACATCGGTAGTGGTGGTCTGCCCGGCGTGGAACATGAGGGCCACGTCCAGCTCGTCAAAGCATCCGTTTTGCTGCATGACGATCTTGCCCCCCAGACTCTCCTCAGCAGGGGTGCCATAGACGGTGACGGTAAAGGGCTTGTCCCCTGCCAGGTCTTTCAGAGCAACTGCAGCCCCCAGGATGGCGGGACCCTGGGC
The DNA here is from genome assembly GCA_902497145.1 of uncultured Oscillospiraceae bacterium. GTDB lineage: Bacteria > Bacillota > Clostridia > Oscillospirales > Oscillospiraceae > Lawsonibacter. The sequence goes on along the minus strand of CABVDR010000039.1, from coordinate 8,359 downwards.
GTGGTGGCCGCAGCCATGGCCCAGATCGGGCAGAGCGTCGTACTCACACAAAAGGCCGAAGTTGGGGCCGCCGGTTCCGTTGGACCACGTGGCCCGGAAGGCGGTCTCCAAACCGCCTACCCCCTTTTCTACCTGAAACCCCTCTTTTTCCAAAAAAGCGGTAAGCACGCCGCAGGCGTGATACTCCTCCCCGCTCAGCTCCGGGTGGTCGAAAATATCATCGGAAATGGCATACAGTTCTTCTGCCGCCTGGTCAATCCGGTGATACAGCTCCTGATTTGTCATATCCATGAACCTCCTATTATCGTATCAGCACGCCTGTACTTTTTCAAGCAGATTCGCCAATTCATCTTCCATGCGGTTTCTCTGGCGGATAAAATCGGTGGACAGAAACAGGTATTCCTCCGCCGTCATGGTCTCCCGGTGCTTGCCCTTCACGCAGCACAGCCTGGGAAACAGTCCGCTGGCGGAGAAGGCCAGGTCCTGGTCGTAGGGGGAGCCGTAGCTCTGCTTAAGCCGGTTCATGGTTCCGCACACCAGCCGCACCAGCCGGTTCCAGCGCGCCTCGTCCCCCTGACAGCGCCCAGCGGCCCCACGGACCGCGGACCACAGGGCGTCCATCCGCTCCAGCACAGGGACAAAATCAAAGGCCTTGTCGCAGGTTCGGGCACAGTCCTCCAGGGTTTTTACCGTCTGGCCAAAATACTCCTCCAGGGCAAAGGGCAGACGGCGCTGGACCGCCATACGGCAGGCGCTGAGATAGAACATTCGGGCATCCCGCATCAGCACCTCCCGATCCACCTTGTCCAGGGTATCCTCCGGGGTGTGCCACCAGGGCGTTCCAGGGCCGGGGGTGGCCGTCTGCTTCTCTTCCGGCCGGCACACAGAACGGCTGTAAAAGTGGAAGGGGATTCCCGCTCCCCAGAAGGACTGGTCCGCCCCCCGACCGATGGAGAAGAAGTCCACCTCTACGCCTGGAGCGGCAGCCGCCGCAGTCTCCAGGAAGAAGTCTCTGCCCTCCGCGCCGGTGGTATGGACCCCTTCCCGGGTCGCCCCCCGATTCCCCAGCAGGTCGGCGGTGATGTGGGCCACGCAGTACTGATGCAGGGGGGACCAGTAGTGGTCACAGTACCAGGTGGAGCCGGCGTACCGGCCGTTGGAGTGGCCCGCCCACCAGACGATGCGTACGCCTCGCTCCAGTTCCTCCCGGTGCTCCCAGAAACACCGGGCCATCTCGATGGCGGCGGCATTGGCCGCGCAGTTATCGGTGGCCCCCAGATACCAGGTATCGTAGTGGCAGGAGACCAGCACAAACTCGTCGCTGCGCCCGGGGATGTCGGCCACCGGCATAGACACCGGGAACACCCCGGTCTCTACCTGTACGGTTACGCTGGCCTTCAAAGACTCCTTCTCCAGGCGGGCAATCAGCCCCTGGCCGTCGCCGCCGCTAATGCCCACAATGGGGATGGTGGGCAGAAGCAGGGAGGTGTCCTGGGTGGGAGTGCCCCACACGCCGCTGGCGGTGTCCTCGTGGATGCCGGGCTCTCCGCTCTCCCAGACCTGGATGAGGCCCACTGCGCCGTGGCGCTCCAGGCGCTTGACGTAGCGCTCGTCAAAGCCGTGGGCTACCACAATTTTGCCCCGGAAGCTCTCCAGCAGGGCCTCCCACACCCTCCAGTCCGGCTGCTTTTCCCGGCAGTAGGGGTCAAAGACCAGCTCCCCGGTCACTCCCTCCCGGCAGTTGACCGAGAAGGAGCGGGGCCGGCAGGGAATGACCGTACCGTCAGACAGGGTGAGGGTGCTGTCCACCGGGTTACTCAAAAATTCTTCAAACTGCTCCTCATGGCAGGGCACGCCGTTTTGCTCCAGCTGCCGGAGGATATAGGAGCTGGCCTCCTGGGCCATGGGACTGCCGGACAGCTTGTCCAGCCCGCTGAGGTAGCGCAGGTGTTCCCAGATCCGGTCCGGATCCAGGCGCTTGACAATGGAATCGTATGTCATGGTCCCAACCCCTTTCTCTTACGTTGCTTCCGTAGGAATCAATACCCGATGCCGGAGGCAATGAGCATAAAGATGCCGCCTACCACAAACCAAATGCCGAACAGAGGCAGCATGAACTTGAGCCACTTTTCATAGGGGATCTTAGCCGCGGACAGGTAGCCCATGGTGGCCGAGGAGGTGGGCAGGATGGAGTTGGAGAAGCCGTCGCCCATCTGGAAGGCCAGTACGGCGGTCTGACGGCTCATCCCCACCAGGTCGGCAATGGGGGTCATAATGGGCATGACCACCACGGCCTGGCCGGAGCCGGAGGTGACCAGCACGTTGATCAGGTTCTGCACCACATACATGCCCAGCACCTGGACCGGACCGCTCAGGTGCATGACCACCTGGGCGAGGGCGTTGACCACCGTGTCAATGATCTGCCCGTCGTCCATGACCAGAGAGATGCCCCGGGCAAAGCCCACGATCAGTGCGCCGCCGGTGATGCCCTTGGCGCCCTGGCTGAACACGGAAGCGATCTTGTTGGGGCCGTAGCCGGCGATCAGGCCGCCTACCACGCCCATGACCAGGAAGATGGCGGTCATCTCCTCATACCAGAAGTCCAGCTGGCTGACACCGTAGATGAGAACCACAAAGGCCACCAGCACGGTCAGGAGAATGAGGGCGTGACGGGGAGTCATCTCCACGGTCTCGCTCTCTTCCTCGTACTCGTACTCGCTGCCCAGACCGTACACAATGCTCTTGGTGGGATCCGCCTTTACCCGGTCGGCATAGCGGATGATGTACGCGCTGGTCACCGCCACCAGCACCACCAGCAGGGCCACGCGCAGGCCGGCGCCGGAGAACAGGGGCACCTCTGCGATGGACTGAGCTACGCCCACGGTGAAGGAGTTGAGGACGCCGGCGGTAAAGCCGCAGGCCGCGCCCATGGCGATCATGGCTGTGCCCGTCACCCGGTCATAGCCCATGGGCAGCATGACCGAGATGCCGATGGGCACAAAGATACACACCTCCGTGGACATACCCATGGTGGTGCCGAAGACGGCAAAGAGCACCATGAAGAAGATAATCACCAGGTTTTTTCGTTTTCCGCAGATCTGAGCCACCTTACAGCTCAGGGCGGTGATGGCGCCGGTGGAGTGGATGATCTCAAAGGCGCCGCCGATCATCAGCAGGAAAATGACAATATCCGCTGCATCCACCATGGATTGGTACATAATTCCCGGTACTCTCAGCAGGCTGACCGGGGTCTGCTCCACCCGGTGGTAGGAACCGGCCACCACAATGGTGTTGCCGCTGTTGGGATCCTCCACCCGGTCAAACTCGCCCGCCGGCACCACATAGGTGAGCAGCGCGGTGATACAAACCAGGATGACCATAATTACCAGTGCGTGAGGTGCGCGGAACCCTCTCTTTTTCGTTTCTTTCTTCTCTGCCGCCATAAGACACTCTCCTCACTGCTATATATTTTCCTGACCGCTGGTCAGGAATAATACCTTTAAAATAGCTAAGATATATCATTGCGTCAAATACATTCTTTTTAATATAATATTAGTTACAAGCTAATTTAAAGGAGCAGCGGAAACTATGAACCTGCGGGAACAGGAATACATCCTAGCCATTGCCAAATTCCAGAGCTTAAAAGGGGCGGCGGAGTCTCTCAACGTCTCTCCTCCCACATTGAGCGTTTTTCTCAGCACTCTGGAACAGAGCCTGGGTGTTCCCCTTTTTAACCGTTTTGGGAAAAAATTTGTTCCTACCGAGGTAGGAACAGCCTATATTCGCTACGCTCAGGAGATGAGTTTCCTCAATCGCCAGTGGAAGTCCCAGCTGTCCAATCTCAAGCACGGAGAGCGGGGCGTAGTGCGTCTGGGGCTCCACCCCCGGCGCACCACCTATCTGCTGCCCGCCGCCCTGCGGGAGCTCACCATTCTTCATCCCAATGTTGACGTCAAAATATACGAAGGAAGCTCTGAAGAATTGTTTCATTTGCTGATAGATGGCGAGGTAGATTTGATTATCAACAACCAGCGCCACCCCTCCCCGGTACTGGAGTTTTTGCCCTTCTACCGGGACCGGCTGGTGGCGGTACTCTCCCCCCTCCATCCCTTAGCCTCCCAGGCGGTCTCCCTGCCAGGCTGCCCTCTGCCCTGGATCGACCTGTCCCTGTTTGCGGGGGAGACCTTTATCCTCCAGCGGCCGGATCAGTCCTCCCGCTTGTACACAGACCAAGCCCTGGCCTACGCCGGGATCCGTCCCACCCGCTTCTATCTGCTGGAAAATCTGGAGGCATCCGCCCAGATGGCGGCGGAGGGCCTGGGCATCGCCTTTAACTTTTTGGGGTATATCCAGTATTTTTCCTACTCCAAACCCATCTGCTATTTTCTCATCGGAGACCCCAATACCTTTATTGACTACTGCATTATCCGCCGGAAAGACGCCTATCTGGCCCCCCAGGTGGCCGACTTCATCCAAATTCTCCACAATCAAATTGCTCAGCACGCCTTTCTTACACTTCCCCAGCACAACAAAGGCACCTACGTTTAATGTTCAGCGGACAAACCTGTGCCCCTGGGTTCCACACGGAGCCCAGGGGCACAGGCATTTTTCAGCAAAAATGAGGCTACATCTGACACAGGCTGCGCACGATCTCGATAAACTCCCGGGTGTAAGCAGGCAGGTAGCTGCCCCGCCGTGAGGCCGCTACAAAGTTGGATACCGCCCGGGGCTCTCCAAAGCTGTAACAATCCAACTCTTTCCCGTGGGCGTGGTGACGCAGGTGGGAGTCGAAGATAAAGGACACCCCGTACCCTTCGGCCACCAGATCGATGATGGCGGGCAGGTTGCTGGTACGCAGCACGTTCTTCCACTCCAGACCTGACTGCTGAAGGTATCCCTTCATGATCTGTCCGGTGCGCTGGTTGTCCTGCATCAGCAGCAGCCGCTCGTTCTGCAGTACCTCCAAGGGGAGCTTAGGGTAGCGGCTGGCGGGATTGGGCTTGGCAAAGCGCCCCAGGGGGTGGTTTTTGCAGGTACAGATGAGCAGCTCCTCCACCCCCAGAACCTCATATGTAAGCTGAGGATTGCCCTGTCCCGGCGGCTCAGTAAAGAAGGCCACCTCCACGCTCTGATCTAAAATCAGCTTCTCCAACTGACTGGAGCTGCCCTCGTGGATCTGCACGGTAATATTGGGATACTTGGCCTGGAAGGCGGGCAGCACCCCCGGCAGCATGTAGGTGCAGCGCATGGTGGGAAAGGCCACGTTTAAAACGCCGATGTCCTTTTTCAAAATGTCGGCCAACTCCGCGTCCAGCTGGGCCTTTACATGCAGAATTTCCTCCGCCCTGGCCACATAGCGCTGCCCGGCGTAGGTGGGAGTGTAGCGGTTGCCCACCCTGGTAAACAGCTTCAGCCCCAGGTCATGCTCCAGCGCAATGAGGAATTTACTCAGGGTGGGCTGACTGATATACAACGCCTCCGCCGCCCGAGTGATATTCTGGTGCCGGGCAATGGCCAGCACATAACTCAGCTCCCGAAAGTCCATGTGAAATCCTCCAAATTTTCTTCTCTTTCTGTTATTATATTTGATATAGAATATGAATACAAGGCATAGTTTTTATGCCTAAAAGCTCTTTCTTTTCTCGCCCCTAGGGCTCTCTGGGCCTGAAACACTGCTTTTCCGCCGCTTTATCATAGCCATAAAGCATAGTTTTAATATATATCATGAATTTCTATTCCATCTTCTTCTGTGCTACACTCGAGACAACAAAAAAGCCTCCGCCCGTTCCGGGGAGGCGCAAAACAGGAGGAGTTGGCATGAATCAGAAGCGGCATATCCCCTGCCTGCTCATGCGGGGCGGCACCAGCAAGGGGGCCTTTTTCCTGGAAAACGACCTGCCCGCCCAGCAGGAGGCTCGGGACCAGATCCTGCTCAAGGTGATGGGCAGCCCCGACCCCAAGCAGATCAACGGCCTGGGGGGCGCCACCTCAGTAACCAGTAAGGTGGCCATTGTAGGAGTTTCCAAGCGGCCTGATGCCGATGTGGACTACACCTTCGCCCAGGTGGCCGTGGATAAGCCCATCGTCAGCTACAAGGGCAACTGCGGCAACATCTCCTCGGCGGTGGGCCCCTTCGCCATCGAGCGGGGACTGGTGAAGGTCACCGAGCCGGTAACCACCGTGCGCATCCACAACACCAACACCGGAAAGATCATTGAGGCGGAGGTCCAAGTGGAGAACGGCTGCGTGAAGTACGCCGGCGACTACCAGATTGCCGGAGTAAAGGGCTCCGGAGCCCCCATCAAGCTGAAATTTCTCCGCCCGGCGGGCACCATCTCCCATCGGCTGCTGCCCACCGGAAATGCGGTGGACACTCTGGAGGTGCCCGGAGTGGGCTCTATTCAAGTCTCGCTGGTGGACGCGGCCAACCCCCTGGCCTTTATCCGGGCCAAGGATGTGGGCCTCACCGGCACCGAGCTGCCCCATCAGATCGACAGCGATCCTGCCCTGCTGGACAAGCTGGAGCGCATTCGGGGCGTAGCGGCAGTGAAGCTGGGCCTCATCTCCGACTATACTACTTCCGCCTGGGAGTGCCCCGGCCTGCCCAAGCTCACCCTGGTGGCCCCGCCCCAGGACTACACCACCTCTGACGGTAAGGAGATCCCCGCTGGGGAGCTGGACCTTCTGTCCCGGATGATGTCCATGCAGAAAACTCATCCCTCCTACGCCATGACCGGCGCCATGTGTACAGCCGCGGCAGCCGCTGTGGAGGGCAGTGTGGTGCAGCAGGTGCTGGGCCCTCAGGCTGATCTCCAGCGGCTGCGCATCGCCCATCCCGGCGGCATTCTGGAAGCCGGCGTGGACTTTCAGCCCGGGCCAGATGAACCCGACATTCTTGACACCTTCGGCTTCCGGACGGCCAACCTGCTGATGGAAGGCAACGTCTACTGCTGCGAATAAGGAAAGGAGCGTTTCCAAATGGCAGTTGTTTCTCTCATCGTCCTGGTCATCGTGGTGGCCATCGGCTTTATCAAAAAGGTCAACATCGGATTTCTCTCCATCGGCGCGGCGGTGCTGCTGGGCATGGCCGGCGGCATAAGCAGCAAGGAAATCGTGGCCGGGTTTGACACCTCCTTGTTTGTCACCCTGGTGGGCGTCACCTTTCTGTTCGGCATGGCCTCCATCAATGGCACCCTGGAGCTGATCTCCAAAAAAATCATCGCCCTGGTTGGCCGCAGGACCTTCCTCATCCCCATCCTCATGTTCTTCCTCTCCGCAGGCATCTCCGCTCTGGGTCCCGGTCATATCGCCGCTGGTATCCTGATGACCACCTTCGCTGTCTATCTGGCTCTGGAGATGAAGATCAACCCCTTCGCCACCGCCCTGTACGCCAAGCTGGGCGCCAACGCGGGCTGCGCCTCTCCCCTCTCCCTCACCGGCGTGCTGGCCAAGGGGCTGTCTGAGCCGTTGGGCTACTCCGGCTTTGGCGTTCATCTCTTCATCACCACATTGATTTCCGGCTTTGTGTTCACCCTGGTGGTCTATGTCATCTATAAGGGCTACAAGGTCAACGCCGACAATCCCATGAAGCTCTCGGAGCTCCCCAAATTTAACAAAAAGCAGCTCTTCACCATCCTGGTCATGGCCGTGCTGGTCATTTTGTGCATCGGCTTCCAGATGGACGTGGGCACCCTGGCCTTTGTGGGGGCCGCCATCCTGGTGCTCACCGGCTGTGTGGATGAGAAAAAGGGCATCAAGAACATCCCCTGGGGCACCCTGCTGATGATCACCGGCGTGGGTGTGCTGGTCAACGTAATGGATACCCTGGGCGGCATCTCCCTCATCTCCGATTTCCTCATGAGCATCATGACCAAGACCACTGCCGTACCCATCATGGCCGCTACCAGCGGCATCCTCTCCTGGGTCAGCTCCACCACCGGCGTGGTCATGCCCACCCTGTACCCTGTGGCCGCCGAGATTGCCTCCAATATTGGAGCCAACTATGTGGAGCTCATCTCCGCCATCACCGCCACCTCCTTTGCCGCTGCCATCAGCCCCCTGTCTACCGGCGGCGCCATCATCCTCTCCTCCTACTCTGCCGCCAAGGAACTGGAGATCGACGAGCAGAACCGCCTGTTCAAGACTCTGTTCCTGCTGTCGGTGGCTAACGTAGCCATTAACGTCCTTATGGCCGCCCTGGGCGTATTCAGCCTGTACGGCCTCGTATAAGAAAGGAGTTTCCCCATGATCCAGCTTTCCAATCAGGGTGTATACCTGCTGAACAACGAGACCATCGTAGACGAAACCGACCGGGAGCAGCTCACCGGCCGCCTGGGGGCTGTCCCCACCAAGGACGATG
>CABVDR010000038.1 GCA_902497145.1 uncultured Oscillospiraceae bacterium | reverse complement strand
CCCCGCCGCTAGACGCAGCGGCGGGGTCCGCGGAGGTGGCTCCGCTGTTTCCGCTGCCGCAGGCGCACAGTCCCAGCAGAAGCATCAGGGTCATCAGCAAGGCAAACAGTCGTTTCATGAAAATCCCTCCCGTTCTTGTTGGGTCTCTCTACCTGTTTAGACGGATTCTCTCTGGGGAGGTTCGCGGCAGGGACAAAAATTTTTGCGGGAACCCCCGGCTCTTTTTTCACATAGCATGGGAAAAACAGGAGGTAATCCCTATGCCCATTATCTATCTCTCCCCCTCCACCCAGGAGAACAACTACTATGTCAACGGCGGCACCGAGGAGCAGTACATGAACCTGCTGGCCGACAAAATGGTGCCCTATCTCAACGCCTCCGGCATCCGTTATTCCCGCAACACCCCGGAGATGACCGCCGTGTCCTCCATCGCCGCCTCCAACGCCGGCAACTACGACCTGCACCTGGCCCTCCACTCCAACGCCGCCCCGGAGGGCAAGTACGGCTCGGTGCGGGGCATCATCGTCTTCTACTACCCCGGCAGCGCGAAGGGTCAGCGGGCGGCCACCATCATTGCCAACAACCTCAAAAGCATCTACCCCCTGCCCAACCTGGTGCGCACAGAGGCCACCACCACCATCGGCGAGGTGCGCCGGGTGCGGGCTCCGGCGGTCTTTCTGGAGCTGGGCTACCATGACAACCGGGAGGACGCGGCCTGGATCAAGCAGAATCTGGACGCAGTGGCCAAGAACCTGGTCATGTCCCTGTGCGACTACTTCGACATCCCCTTCCTGGACCCCTCTGCCAGCCGCTCGGGCCGGGTGGACGTGGACTGGGGCGTGCTGAACATTCGGGCCCGCCCCGACCTGGATGCTCCCATCCTTGCCCAGGCCCCCGATGGGGCTCCCCTCACCATCCTCAACCAGTCGGGGGGCTGGTATCTGGTGAACTACGCCGGCACCATCGGCTACGCCAAGGATGACTTCGTCACCCTGAATTAAGGAGGGATTTTTGTGGAGATCCATGTGGTACGCCCGGGAGACACCCTCTATTCCATCGCCCAGCGCTACGGCGTGTCCATGGCCAGGCTGCTGGAGGACAACGATCCCCCTGACCCCGCCCGTCTGGTGGTGGGGCAGACCTTCGTGGTGCGCTGGCCCCAGCAGGTGTACCGGGTTCAGCCGGGGGACACCCTCTCCTCCATTGCCCGCACCCACGGTCTCACCGTACGGCAGCTGTGGCAGCGAAACCCCGGCCTGGGCGGCGGGACGCTCCTCTACCCCGGTCAGGAGCTGGTCCTCTCCTACCGCCAGGAGCCGCTGGGAACGCTGTCGGCAGGGGGCTATGCCCAACCCAATGTAGATCCGGCCCTGCTGCGCAGCACCCTCCCCAACCTATCCGACTTCGCCCCCTTCACCTATGGGTTCACCGCCCAGGGGGAGCTGCTCCCCCTCAATGACGCCGCCCTTCTGGCCGCTGCCCGGGCCGCCGGGGTACGCCCCTGGCTCCATCTGTCTACCCTCACCGCCAGCGGTACCTTCTCCAACCAGCTCTCCCACGCCATCTTTGTGGACGGCCAGGCCCAGAACCGGCTGATCGCCGACCTGGTAGAGGAGGTACCCCGCAAGGGGTATCAGGGGGTGGATGTGGACTTTGAGTTCATCCTCCCGGAGGACGCTGCCCGCTACCCAGAGTTTATCGCCCGCCTTCGGGCCAATCTCGCTCCCCTGGGCGTCCCGGTCATGGTGGCCCTGGTGCCTAAAACCAGCGCCGACCAGAAGGGAGACTTCTATCAGGGCCACGACTACCGCCGGTTGGGGGCGGCGGCAGACTATGTATTTTTAATGACCTACGAGTGGGGCTATACCTATGGACCTCCTATGGCGGTAGCCCCTCTCAATCAAGTGACCAGAGTGGTGGACTACGCCCTGAGCGAAATTCCCAGGGAAAAGATCTGGATGGGCATGCCCAATTACGGCTACGACTGGAAGGTCCCTTACCGGGAGGGCACCATGGCCCGGTCCATCTCCAACCAGCAGGCCATCGCTCTGGCCCAAAAATACTACGCTGCCATCCGCTTTGATGCCGCTGCCCAGTCCCCCTGGTTTCGGTATGTGGACGGAGAGGGACAGGAGCACGAGGTGTGGTTTGAGGACGCCAGAAGCATTCGGTCCAAGCTGGAGCTGGCCCGCAGCCGGGGACTGCACGGGGTCAATTATTGGAACCTGATGCGCCCCTTCCCCCAAAACTGGACCCTGCTGACCACCCTCTATGAAATCGGGGGTTAGGGCTGGATTTTTCCCGGGAAATGGAGTAGAATGACGGAGTGAAAAATTCCCTTACAAAGGAGAACTGAAGATTATGTCCGTGGAAGTTGGAATCAAGGGCCGCGCTGAAGGCGTGGTCACCGAGAAGAATACCGCGATGGCCGCCTGCTCCGGCGCTCTGCCTGTGTTCGGCACCCCCTTTATGACCGCCCTGATGGAGAAGGCCGCCTGGACCTCCATCGCCCCCTATCTGGCCCCCGGCGAGAGCACCGTGGGCACCAAGCTGGACGTGAGTCACGACTCCGCCTCCCCCATCGGCATCAAGGTATGGGCGGAGAGCGAGGTCACCGAGGTGGACGGCAAGCGCATTGAGCTGAAGGTAGCCGCCTACGACGAGAAGGGCATGATTGGCCACGGCACCCACCAGCGCTTCATCGTCACCGACGAGCGCTTCCTGGCCAAGACCGCCAAGAAGCTGGAGGGCTGAGGAATGTCCATTGAGCGGGTGCGCGCCTACTTCCGAGAGTTGGGCCGGGAGGGCGACATTCTGGAGTTTCCCGTCTCCAGCGCCACGGTGGAGCTGGCTGCCCAGGCGGTGGGGGTGATCCCCGCCCGCATCGCCAAGACCCTGTCCTTTCTGGTGGAGGGCAAGTGTGTGCTCATTGTAGCTGCCGGGGACGCCAAGGTGGACAACAGCAAGTACAAGGGCCTGTTCCACACCAAGGCCAAGATGCTCACCCCTGAGCAGGCGGTGGAAATGACCGGCCACGCCGTGGGCGGTGTGTGCCCCTTTGCCAACCCCGAAGGGGTGGAGACCTATCTGGATGTTTCCCTCCAGCGGTTTGACACCGTCTTTCCTGCCGCGGGCAGCTCGAACTCCGCCATTGAGCTTACCTGCAAGGAGCTGGAGAAGTACTCCCACAGCCGGGGCTGGATCGATGTGTGCAAAGCCTGGCAGGAGGAACAAGCGTAAAAAAATGCCGTGAGTACAACACTCACGGCATTTTTCTATGGGTAGCCAAACAGGGGACGCTTTCCGGCGTCCCCTGTTTTCTTATTTTCGCTCCCAATCGGGGATCTGCTTGGCCTGCTCGTAGAGGCGCACATAGCTGTCGTGGCGGCTCTTGGCGATCTTCCCCGCCTTCACTGCCGCCAGCACGGCACACCCCTTTTCCTTCACATGGGCGCAGTCCTGAAACTGGCACTGATCTACGTAGGGGGCAAACTCCCGGAACCGTGCGGCCAGCTCCTCCTTGCGGCACAGCTCCATCTTGTCCACGTCAAAGGACGAAAACCCCGGAGTGTCCGCCACCACGCCGCCGCAGCTCAGCCGCACCAGCTCCACGTGGCGGGTGGTGTGCCGTCCCCGGCCCAGCTTGTCGCTGACCTCCCCCGTCTTCAGGGCGATGCCTGGCTCCAGGGCGTTGAGGATGCTGGATTTCCCAACCCCGGAGTTCCCCGTAAAGGCAGACACCTTGTCGGCAATCAGCTCTTTCAGCTGGTCGATGCCCTCCCCGGTCTCAGCGCTCACCGCCAGAGCCTGGTAGCCCGCGCCCCGGTAGAGCTCCACCAGCTCCTCCCCGGAGGCCAGATCGCACTTATTGACGCACACGATGCTCTCGCAGTGATTGCCCTCGGCAATGGCGATGACCCGGTCAATGAGGAAGGGGTCGGTCACCGGGATGGACTGGGAGGCGATGATGACCAGCTGGTCGACGTTGGCCACAGCGGGCCGGGCAAACTGGTTTTTTCGGGGCAGGATGGCGTCCAGCGCCCCCTGACCGTTGTCCAGTGGGGTGAACGCCACCCGGTCCCCCACCAGGGGGGTGACTTTCTCATGGCGCAGCTTCCCTCTCCCCCGGCAGGCGGTGAGAGTCCCTGTGCCGTCATCTACATAGTAGAAGCCGCTGAGGGCTTTCGTAATAAGCCCTTCCATCAGCTGTCAAAGTCCACGGTCTGGTCGTAGGACTTGGCGCCGTCGATATACACCGTGTACACCTGCTTGCCGGTGCCCTTGAGCTCCAGCTGGAAGCCGCTCTCCAGGTTGGTGTCATAGCTGCCGCTGTGGACCGTGTTGCCCTGGGCGTCTTTGACCTCCACGTTGACCACGGTGCCGCTGTCAGGCAGGGTGAAGGTGACTGTCTTGGTCACTTCACTGGGGATGGGCTGGGTGTTGGGATCCTCGCCATCGCTGATGATGATATTGACCTTGGTCCCCTGATCCACCTTGGTTCCCTCGCTCACCGACTGGAAGCACACCTGCCCCTTAGGATAGTCGCTGCTGTACCCGTGTTCCACACTGCCCACATCCAGGCCCACGCTTTTCAGCATCTTCTCGGCCATATCCTGGGTGCTACCCAGCAGCTTGGGCACCTCCGCCGACTGAGTCTCCTTGCCCAGGCTGACCACCAGAGTGACGGTATCTCCGTCAGAAAGAACCTGTCCCGCCTCCGGAATGGTGGAGATCACACAATCCTTCTCAACCTGATCGTTATACTCGCTCTTGGAGGAGAAGTCCACCTTCAAGGTTATGTTATTCTCCTTGGCCAAGGCGGTCAAGTCACTGTTGGCATCGCGGTAGTCCTGATTCAGTACGTTGGGCATGACCACCTCGTTAGCCTGGCCGGTGCTGACCACCACCTGAATCACCGTACCGGTGCTTGCAGTGATGGTGCTGTTGGCGGCGGGGTCCTGGTTGATAATGGTGCCCGCGGGCTTGTCGCTCTCCTCCTCCTTGATGATCTCCAGAGTGAAGTCGCCCAGCAGGTCCGTGTCTTCCGAGGCCTCACTGTACAGAAGGCCGGTCACTGTGGGCACCCGCTTGGTCTCTCCCGCCTGGAGACTGCCGGAAAAGACGGTGGAGAACATGATGAATACCAGGGCCACCACAAAGACCAGGATGGCGGCCACTGCGCCGATGATGGGCCAGTTGGGTCCCCGGCGCTCGTCCTCCTCATCCTCCTCTTCCTCTTCTACCACCCGGCGGCTGCGCCGCTCCGGGCGCTCCGACCGGGACTGGTTCATCTCCCGGCGGCTGGCAGAGCTGTGGGAGCCATGGGAGGTGGTGATGTGGATCTGGGTGCGCTCCAGATCCTCCTCCTCCGGCTGAAACTCGCTGGTGCTGTAATCAAAGTTGATGTTGGGGTTTTTCCGGAACTCCTCCAGATCGGCCAGCATAGCGTCAGCGGAGGGGTACCGGTCGTCGGGGTTGGGGGCCATGGCCTTCATGGTGATGGCCTCCAGGGCCTCGGGGATGGTGGGGTCGATCTCCCGGGGGGAGAGCGGGATGGAGTTGATGTGCTGGATGGCCACCGAGACGGGGGTGTCCCCCTCGAAGGGCAGGCGGCCGGTGATCATCTCGTAGAGGACCACGCCGGCGGAGTACAGGTCGGAGCGCTCGTCGATGTGGCTGCCCCGGGCCTGCTCGGGGGAAATGTAGTGCACCGAACCCAGGGCCTCCTGGGTGAGGGTGCTGTGTCCCCCGGAGGTCACCCGGGCGATGCCGAAGTCGGCCACCTTCACGCTGCCGTCCCGGAGCACCATAATATTGTGGGGCTTGATGTCCCGGTGGATGATGCCCCGGCTGTGGGCGTGGCCCAGCGCCTTGACGATCTGGGTGATAAAGTGCAGGGCCTCCCGCCAGTTGAGCTTGTTCCCCTTCTTCTGCATGTACTGTTTGAGGGTGATGCCGTCGATGAGCTCCATGACAATGTACTCGATGTCGGAGGAGCGGCTCACGTCATATACGGCCACGATGTTGGGGTGGGACAGCATGGCCACGGCCTGGGACTCGTCGTGGAAGCGGCGGCGCAGCTCGGCGTCCTGGGCCAGGTCATCCCTCAGGATTTTCACGGCCACCAGACGGTTGAGCCGGTGGCAGCGGGCCTTGTAGACCCGGGCCATACCGCCCACGCCGATGAGCTCCAGAATTTCATATCGATTGTCGAGTAATTTACCGATGTACTGATCCATGGTAAATATCCTCCTTTGTAGGCTTTCCCAGTCGGACTGGGGTTTGACTGGTTTGGGCGTTACATGGCATCAGCACTGAATCAGTACCGCCGTCACGTTGTCCGGCGCCCCCCGGTGCAGGGCAATATCCAGCAGGCGGCGGCAGCAGGTGCACGCCTCTCCCCCATGGATCACTTCGTACAAAATCTCCTGTTCAGAGACCACATTGCTCAGCCCGTCGCTGCACAGCAGCAAAAAGTCCCCTTCGCTGAGCTTTTGGCGGAACAGGTCGGCCCGCAGCTCCGGCTCCGCGCCCAGAGCCCGGGTGATCAGGTTTTTATGGGGATGGACCCTGGCCTGATCGGGGGTCAGCTCCCCCCGCTGCACCAGGTCCTCTACCAGGGAGTGGTCCCGGGTCACCCGGACGATTCCCTTCTCCTCCGAGAGGTGGTAGGCCCGGCTGTCCCCTTCGTTGAGGATCAGGGCCTCCCCCTCCTCCACCAGGGCGGCCACTATGGTGGTGCCCATGCCGCCGCAGTCGGGCTCGGTGATGGCGCGGTGGAAGATCTGTTCGTTGGCACTGGCGGCGGAGCGCTCCATCCGGCTCCGGTTGGACTGCCCCAGCCGCCCCTCGTCCTGTAAAAATTCTCGCATGAAGATGTCCACCGCCATGGCACTGGCTACATTTCCTGCCTTGGCCCCGCCCATGCCGTCGCACACCAGGGCCACCACCCGCCCGTCGGGCAGAACCTGGTGGGCAAAGGCGTCCTGATTCTGTGTCCGGATCACACCGCGGTCGGTGATACCCCACACATTCATGGCACATCTTCCTTTCTTCCGGCGTCCCTGAGGCCGCCTTGCCGTTTTCTTGCTTGCTCCCCCATGGCCTTGCGCCGCAGCTGACCGCAGGAGGCGTCAATGTCGCTGCCCAGCCTGCGGCGGACGGTGACGGTGACGCCGTGGTTCTCCAGGCGCTTTTGGAAGGCCGCCACCCGGCGGCTTGGCTTCAGGGGGCTCTCTTCCACGTCGTTGAGGGGAATGAGGTTCACATGCCCCGGCGTCCCCTTCAGCAGGCCGGCCAGCAGGTCGGCCTGGCGGTCGGAGTCGTTGACCCCGTCGATCATGGCGTACTCATAGGAGATCCGCCGCCCGGTGACCTCAAAGTACCGGCGGCAGGTGTCCATCAGCCGCTCCACCCCCACCGAACGGTTCACCGGCATGATCTTGGACCGGGTCTCGTCATCAGGTGCGTGCAGGGAGACAGACAACGTTAATTGTAACCCACGTTGGGCCAATTTGTCAATTTGATCTACCAAACCGCAGGTAGAAAGGGAGATGTGGCGCATGCCGATGTTCAGCCCCTCAGGGTGGTTGACCAGGGTGAGAAACTTCATCACCGTGTCAAAGTTGTCCAGGGGCTCCCCGATGCCCATGAGCACAATGTTGGAGATGGGCGCGCCGCTGTCCAGCTGGGTGAAGAGCACCTGGTCCACCATCTCGGCGGGGGTCAGGTTTCGCACCTTGCCTGCCAAGGTGGAGGCGCAGAAGGCGCACCCCATGCGGCAGCCCACCTGGCTGGAGACGCACACGGTGTTGCCGTGCTTATAGCGCATGAGCACCGTCTCGATGCAGTTGCCGTCCCCCAGCTCCCAGAGATATTTAATGGTGCCGTCCAGCTGAGACACCTGCTTGCGGGCCACCTTGGGCACAGTAAGAAAGCAGTTCTCCTTCAGCTTCTCCCGCAACGACTTGGACAGGTCGGTCATCTCGTCAAAGGAGGTGACCCCCCGGTAGATCCAGTGAAAGATCTGCTTGGCCCGGAAGCCGGGCTCCCCCTGGCTCTTGAGCCAGGCGGTCAGCTCCTCCAGGGTCATGGACTTCAGGTCAGTCAACGGGCTCCCTCCTCTTTCTTACGCAGCTTGCAGATGAAAAATCCGTCGGTTCCGCAGGTCTGGGGCCAGAGGGTGATCTCCCCCTGGGGCACCTCGCCCGCCGGGCCAGGCAGGGTAAACCCCTCCCGGACAAACTCCGGGTGCTTTTGCAGGAAGGCGTCCACTACCTCCTGATTTTCCCGGGGCAGAATAGTACAGGTGGAGTACATCAGCAAGCCATTTGGCTTTACATAGCCTGCGGCGTTTTCCAGAATGGCCCCCTGCACCTGGGGCAAGCCCTCCAGGGGCTTGGGGTCCTTATAGCGGATATCCGGCTTCTTCCGGATAACCCCCAGGCCGGAGCAGGGGGCGTCCACCAGCACCAGGTCAAAGGCGGACTCCCACTCCTCCCGCCGCACCTTGCCGTCGGCGGTCATGGGGGTGATGATGGAAAGGTCAAGCCGGTCGGCTCCGGCCTGGATGAGCTTCTTCTTGTGGGGATGGAGGTCGCAGGAGAGAATCTCTCCCCGGTTCTTCATCTGGATGGCGGCGGCAAAGCTCTTGCCCCCGGGGGCGGCGCACACGTCCAGCACCCGCATCCCGGGCGTGGCTCCGGAGGCCATGGCCATCAGGCGGGAAGCCGGGTCCTGGATATAGAAAAGGCCCTGCTGATAGGCGTCCAACCGCTCCAGGTTGCCCGTCTTGTTCAGGATGAGGCAGTCCTCCAGCCAGGGGTGGGGGGTGACCTCCACCCCCTGCTCGGCCAGCACCTCCGCCGTCTCCTGGGCGGTGGCTTTGGTGGTGTTCACCATGGCGGTGATGGCGGGGTGGCTGTTGTTGGCCTGGAGGAATTCCGCCGTCCCCTCGCTGCCCAGCAGGGGGAGCAGCTCCTCCACCAGCCACACCGGGTGGCTGTACAGGGTACTCAAATACTCCGCCGGGTCGTTCTGGGGGATGGTGGGCAGCTGGTTTAAATTCCGCTGCAAGCTGCGCAGGATGGCGTTGACCATCCCCGGCGCTCTCGGGTTCTTGCAGTGGGTGCGGGTGAGCTCCACCGAGCTGTTTACCGCCGCGCTCTGGGGGATTTTGGTCAAAAACAGCATCTGGTACAGCCCCAGGCGCAGAGCCTGGACCACCTTGCTCTCCATGCGCCGCAGGGGGATGTTGGAGAACTTGGAGAGGTAAAAATCCAGAAGCATCTCGTTCTGCACCACCCCAAAGCACAGCTGGGTGGCCAGAGCGGCCTCCCGGCCCTCCAGCCCTCCGGCGGCCAACTGCTTTTTCAGCGCGCCGTCCGACCAGCCGCCCTGCCGCTGGCAGGTATTCAGCGTCAACAATGCCGCCTCCCGTGCATCCATCTCCCTCGCCCTTTCTCTTTTTCTAAAATAATTGGGACAACTTGTTTGTAAAGGGTTTCCCCTTTTCAAAAATCACTAGTTTTTCCTTCTCAGGTCTCAGCCCACCGTCACCGGGTGTCCAGCCAGATAGTTGGCCGCCGACATCCGCCGGGAGCCGGGAGCCTGGATTTCTGTCAAGCGGATTACCTTGCCATCTCCACAGGCCACGTCGATTCCCGCCTTTCCGGCGGCGATGACGGTGCCGGGAGCCTTCTTCGTCTCGATTCCCGGCTCCTCCACGGCGAATACCTTGATGGTATCCCCCAAAATGTCGGTGGAGGTGGCGGGCCAGGGGGTCAGGCCCCGGACCTGGTTGTGGATCTCCTTGGCGCTGCGGCTCCAGTCGATGGGGCTGAGCGCCCGGGACAGCATGGGGGCCAGGGTGGCCTGGCTGTGGTCCTGGGGGGTACGCTTGGCGGTACCGGCAGCGATGTCGGCCACCACCTTCACCAGCAGCTCCCCGCCCAGCTGGGCTAAGCGGTCGTGGACCGCCTCCACATTCTCGTCGGGATCGATAGGGGTCTTCACCTGGTCGATGATGTCCCCCGCGTCCAGCTCGGTGGCCATATACATGATGGTCACCCCGGTCTCCTTGTCCCCGTTCACCACCGCCCAGTTGATGGGGGCGGCCCCCCGGTACTTGGGCAGCAGGGACGAGTGGACGTTGATGCACCCCTTGGGGGGCAACGCCAGAATGTCGTCGGGGAGGATGCGGCCGTAGGCCGCCACCACGATGAGCTCCGGACCCAGCTCCTTCAGCTGGGCCAGGGCGGTGCCGTCCCGCAGCTTGGTGGGCTGAAAGACAGGGATGTTGTGGCTCTGGGCGCACACCTTCACCGCCGGGGGCTGGAGCTTATTCTGGTGCCGTCCCACCGGCTTGTCGGGCTGGCAGAACACCCCGCACACCTCGTGTCCCGCCGCCACCAGGGCCTCCAGAGAGGGGACGGCGAAGTCGGGGGTGCCCATAAAGACGATTCTCATTCCATCTCCTCCTGGGCCTGCTGGTCCATCAGCTCATCCAGCTCCTCGCTGTTGTAGAGCTTGTCGGTGAGCTCGGTGTACAGGTGGCCATCCAGATGGGCCAGCTCGTGGCAGAAGCAGCGGGCGGTGAGGCCGGTGCCCTCCGCCTCATACTCCTTGCCGAAGCGGTCCTGGGCCTTCACCTTCACCCACTCCGGGCGCTTCACAAAGCCCCACAGGCCGGGCACGGACAGGCAGCCCTCCAGGCCGTCCTGCTCCCCCTGCTGGGCCACGATCTCCGGGTTCACCAGCTCCAGCACCTCGTCGGCCTCGTTGATGACGATAACCACCCGGCGCAGAATGCCCACCTGCGGGGCGGCAAGGCCCACGCCCCCGGCCTGGGCCAGGGTCTCCTTCATGTCGTCGATCAGATCCCACAGTTTCTGGTCAAACTTGGTCACCGGATGGCACACCTTGGTGAGGGCGTTCTCCCCCCGGGTCAAAATCTCTCTCACGGCCATAGCCATTTTCCTCCTTTATTTCCTTCCCTTAATAGGGGTTCAAATCTCCATAGACAGAGATACCTCGGTTCTCCCGGTCCTGATGGGCCTGGGCAATCAGCCCGCCCAGCAGCTCCCGCACCGGGCGGCAGTTCTTGGTGGACAGGGTCAGGCGGTAGCGGTAGCGGTTATTTACCTTGGCCACCGCCGCCGGGGCAGGCCCCAGCAGCTCCCACTCCTGGTCAAACCGTCCCAGGGCTCCCTCCAGAGCCTGGCGCAGCTTCACGCAGCAGCGCAGCACCCCCGTCTCCTCGGGACCCGAAGCGGTAAGGACGAACACGTCCCGAAACGGGGGCTCCCGGCGCAGGCGGCGCATCTGGATCTCCTGCTGGTAAAAGTGCTCGTAGTCCTGGCGGGCGGCAAAGCGAATGACGTCGTGGTCGGGGGTGAAGGTCTGGATCACTGCCCGGCCTGTCTTCTCCCCTCGGCCCGCCCGGCCCAC
The DNA here is from genome assembly GCA_902497145.1 of uncultured Oscillospiraceae bacterium. GTDB lineage: Bacteria > Bacillota > Clostridia > Oscillospirales > Oscillospiraceae > Lawsonibacter. The sequence continues at coordinate 12,823 of CABVDR010000038.1, read as the reverse complement.
TACCTGGGTGAGCAGAGAGAAGGTCCGCTCCCCCGCCCGGAAGTCATCTACGAACAGGGACTGGTCGGCCAGCACCACGCCGACCAGGGTCACGTTTTCAAAGTCCAGCCCCTTGGCCACCATCTGGGTGCCCAACAGGATGGGGGCCTTCCCGGAGCGGAACTGCTCCAGGATTTTCTCATGGGAGTGGGCGGCGGTGACGGTATCCCCGTCCATCCGCAGCACCTCCACCCCGGGAAACCGCTCCTCCAGCTCCTCCTGCACCCGCTGGGTGCCCACGCCGATGAAGTTGAGCTTTCCGCCGCAGGCGGGGCAGGCCTGAGGCAGGGGCTGGGAGTAGCCACAGTAGTGACACATAAGTCGCCCATTGGCCGAGTGGTAGGTGAGCTTCACCGAGCACCGGGGACACTGGGGCACCTCGCCGCACTCCCCGCAGGACACCATGCGGCTGGCCCCCCGGCGGTTGAGGAGCAGGATGGTCTGCTCTCCCCGGGTCAGGTTGTCTCCGATCTCCCCGGCCAGCAGGCCGCTGATGGCTCCCCCGTTGCCCGCCCGCAGCTCCTCCTTCAGGTCCACGATGTGGACCTGGGGCAGTTCCTTTTGGTTGTAGCGCTGGGTGAGGGTGAATGGGTGATAAATGCCCTCCCGGGCGCTGTACATGGTCTCCACCGCCGGGGTGGCCGATCCCAACACCAGCAGGGCATTCTCCTGGACGCAGCGGTACTTGGCCACGTCCCGGGCGTGGTAGCGGGGGGTGTTCTCCGACTTGTAGCTCCCCTCCTGCTCCTCGTCCAGAATGAGCACAGACAGGTTTTTCAGCGGCGCAAACACCGCCGAGCGGGTGCCGATAACCACCCGGGCCTTGCCCTGTTTGGCCCGCTTCCACTCGTCGTACCGCTCCCCGGCGGGCAGGGAGCTGTGAAGGACCGCGATTTCCTGCCCAAAGTGGGCGGCAAACACCCGCAGCAGCTGGGGGGTCAGGGCGATCTCGGGCACCAGTACCATAGCACTTCCCCCCCGGTCCAGCACCTGCTGGATGAGGCGGATGTAGACCTGGGTCTTGCCGCTGCCCGTCACGCCGTACAGGAGGGCCACGGCGGGTTTCTCCTCCTGACAGAGCCCGTCCAACCCCTCCAGGGCGGCCTGCTGCTCCTCGTTGAGCTCCGGCAAGGGCTTGGGGGGCACGTCGTCCAGCTGCACCCGGCGGAACACCTCCTGGCGCTCCAGGGTGAGGATGCCGCTCTTCTCCAGGGATCGGATGGTGGGCATGGACGCCCCGGTGAAGTAGCACAGCTCCTTGGTACTGGCCGCCCCCAGCTGACACAGCAGCTCGGTGACCGAGTAGCGCAGGGGCGCGGTCTTTCGCCGGGGGGTGACCAGAGCCATGGCCTCCTCCGAGGGCATGGCCAGCACCGCCAGCTTTTCCGTCTTGTCCCCCACGCCCCGCTGGGCGCTGGTGACGATCTCCGCCGCCCCGTGCTCCACCAGATACCGGATGGCGGGGGCGGGATCCTTGGGGCCAAAGCCCGCCCGGATCTGCTCCAGTTCCCCCTGCCCGTTCCAGGCCAGCAGCATCTCCACCAGTTTTGTGGCGGCGGCGGAACCCTGGGCGGCCTCATAGGCCGCCTCCCGGTCCACGGTCAGCTTCACGCAGTCCCGCAGGGCGTAGTAGAGCCCGGCGGGCAGCATGGCCTTGACGGCGTCATAGACGGTACAGAAGTACCGCTCCCGCATCCACAGGGCCAGCTGGATCCCCTGGTGGTCCAGCACCGGCTCCTCGTCCAGGGCCGCGGTGATGGCCTTCAGGCCCCCTCCCGACTCCCGGCTGGACAGGGCCAGCACGATACCGTCGGAGCCGCGGTTGCCGGACCCGAAAGGCACCAGCACCCGCATCCCCGGCTCCAGCCGGTCCTCCAGGGGGCCGGGGACCAGGTAATCATAGGGCTTGTCAATGGCGTAGACCGCCTTGGATACGGCGACCTTGGCCACCACGCACCCCATACCGCGTCCCTCCTTGCCAGTTTAAGAAAGGGCGGAACAACGGCGCGCTCTGGTCCATTGCTCCAGCCCTTTTTCATCTTGTTCCGGGCGGACGGAAGATCAGCCCGCCTGATTGAGCCGCTCGTCCAGCTTGCCGTCGGCCACCTCCTGGATGGCAATGCTCACCGGCTTGTCATCCAGGGGCTCCCCGGACATCTCGGCCTCGCTGGCGATCTCACGGGCCCGGCTGGCCACCACATTCACCAGCTGGTAGCGGCTGGGCACCTTCTTAAGCAGGTCTCTCATAGCAGGATAGAGCATCATAACGCAAAAACTCCTTCATAAATAGATTTCCGGTTCTCCACGCGGCACTCGGCTGAGATAAGAATGGACTCGATCTCAGACACCGCGTTGGCAACCTTGTCGTTGATAACCAGATAGTCGTACTTGGAAATTTCCTTGGCCTCCTGGCGGGCCTTCTCCAGCCGCCCCTGGATCACTTCCTCGCTGTCGGTGTGACGGCCGTGAAGGCGGCGGGAGAGCTCCTCAAAGGAAGGCGGGATAATGAAAATAAACAGGGCATCGGGGCAGCGGGAGCGCACCTTGGCCGCGCCCTGGACCTCAATGTCCAGCAGCACGTCGATGCCCGCGTCCAGTTTGTCCCGGATGAGCTTCAGGGAGGTACCGTAGTAGTTATTTACATACTCGGCGTACTCCAGCAGCTCGTCCCGCTGGATCATCCCCTCAAACTCCTCCCGGGAGACGAAGTTGTAGTTTACCCCGTCCTGCTCCCCCACCCGGGGCTGCCGGGTGGTGTAGGAGACGGAGAAATAGATGTTTTTCCGCTGGCCCAGCAGCTCGGCGATCACCGTGCTCTTGCCCACCCCGGAGGGGCCGGACAGGACGATGAGCTGTCCTTTCTCTTTCTTTCGGATCATTCCGCTTCCTCCTCTGCACTGTCCTTCTCCCCGGCCGCCCGGTTGGCTACCGTCTCCGGCTGGAGAGCGGAGAGCACCAGGTGGTCGTTGTCCATAATGAGTACCGCCCGGGTGCGGCGGCCATAGGTGGCGTCGATGAGGACCCCCCGGTCCCGGGCCTCCTGGACCATACGCTTGATGGGGGCCGACTCGGGACTGACGATGGCAATGAGCCGCCCGGCGGAGATCATGTTGCCAAATCCAATGTTGATGAGCTTCACTGGGCGTCCTCCTTACTCAATATTCTGCACCTGCTCCCGGATCTTCTCGATCTCGGCCTTGATGTCCACCACGTGGCGGGCGATGTCGATGTCGCTGCACTTGGAGCCGATGGTGTTGGCCTCCCGGTTGAACTCCTGGATGAGGAAGTCCAGCTTGCGCCCGGTGGCGCCCCCCTGCTCCAGCATGTGCCGCAGCTGGCCGATGTGGCTGCGCAGACGCACCGTCTCCTCGTCCACCGCCACCTTGTCAGCGAAGATGGCCGCCTCGGTGAGGATGCGGGCGGGGTCCAGCTGGGTGTTGGCCAGGACCTCGTTCATCCGGGCCTCCAGCTTGGCGCGGTACTCGGACACGGTCTGGGGGGAGCGCTCCTCCACCAGCCCCACCAGCTCCTCAATGCGGGCAGCGCGGGAGAGCACGTCGGCCTCCAGCCGCGCCCCCTCCCGGGTGCGCATCTGGTCGAAGTCTTGGAGGGCACGGTCCAGCACGGAACAGATGTCCTGGGCCCGCTGCTCCACGTCCTCCTCCGCCTTTTCCGCCAGCAGTACGTCGGGGAACCGGGACAGCAGGGACACGGAGATGTCCTTGGACAGGCCGTAGCGCTCGGCCAGCTGCGTGAGGGCGGCGTAGTAGCCGTCGGCCAGGGGCTGGTTCACCGACACCTGGACCTGTTCGCCTCCGGTCATATCCAGGGTGACGAAGACGTCCACCTTTCCCCGGGAAATGGTGTTCTGCACCCGGCCCTTGATGGTCTCCTCCGCGAAGAGGTACAGCCGGGGCATGCGGACGTTGCAGTCCAGGTAGCGGTTATTCACCGAGCGCAGCTCCACCGTGATGGTGCAGCCGTTGAGGGTGTCCTCTGCCCGGCCGTAGCCGGTCATACTTTTGACCATGGGGGTCACTTCCTTATGTCTTGGATTGTACCCGGCTTGGGCTCTGTCAACCCACCGCCGGAAAAATCGGCGCCGCCTTACCGCCCCTTCAAAGGCCGCAGGCGCACCATCACCGCCCCAATGAGGCGGGTCAATGCGATGTCATAGATGAGAAATACCACGTTGCCTGCCACGTAGACCAGCCAGGTCTTCTCCCCGATCCACTGGGGCAGGGCCGGCAGAAACAGGCCGCGGAAGATAAACCAGCAGATGCTCAGGGCCACGTTGAAGAAGGCAAACTTGCCCAGCCACTCGATAACCCGGCTTTTCACATTCTCCAGTCGGCTCTTCACCGCCGGGTAGAGTCCTAAAAAGCACAGGTACATCAGGGCCACGCCCTTGTCCGGCAGCAGCAGAAGGCCCAGCACCGAGGCCGCGGCCCAGCATAGAAGGCCCGCCGCTCTTCCCCCGGCAATGACCGCCCCGATGGGGAACAGGCCCGCCGCCGCCGTCAGCCCCAGGCTGCCCGAGGGGACAACGCAGGCCAGCCACATCACAGCCAGGCTGCCCGCAGCCAGCACGCCGCCCAGCGCTGTGCGCCGGGTGGAATCAGACGCCCGCCCGGCCATGTCAGTTGCACCCTCCGCACAGGCAGTTGAGGCACAGCATGGTGGTACAGCAGTCCAGGCCGTCCATGCCGCCGGAGGAGGCATAGGGCCGGTAGGCCTGCCCGCCCCGCTGCATCATGTTCAGGGCCTGGCGGTACTCCATGTTGCCCGGCTCCATCTGGACAGCCAGGCTGTAATTCTGCATAGCCTCATCCAGCCAGCCCCGGCGGTAGGCGATGCTTCCCCGCAGGAAGTACCACTCGCCCCCGTGCTGGGGCACCTCATTGAGCAGCTGTTCTGCGGTGTTCAGGTCCCCCATGTTGATGAGGTTGCGCACCCGGGCATAGGTGGGGTTTCCGTTGTACTGCTGTTGCTGCTGATAGCCGCCTTGATAACCGCCGCTGGAGGAGGAGCTGCTCTGATAGCTGCCGCCCCCGCCGCTGCGCTGCTTCTGGATGGCCTCATAGGCCTCGTTGATCTCTTTCATCTTCTCCTCGGCCAGGTCGGCCAGAGGATTGTCCACGTAGTTGTCCGGATGGTACTTCCGGGCCAGCTCCCGGTAGGCCTTTTTGATCTCCTGATCGCTGGCATTGGAACTGACGCCTAAAACGGTGTAGGGATCTCTCATTGATTTTGTCTCCATATCGTTTGTTTTTGGATCTGCTTCCAGCTGCCATCAAAGACAGCCCGCTGCACCAGGGGCAGTCCCAGGTACAGAATATTCTCAATCACCGGCCAGCGCCGGCCAAAGGGCAGCAGCTGAGCGGCGGAATATATGCGGTTGAGCGAGTGATTCAAGGTGCGTTCCATGGCCTCCCGGTCCCCCTGGGGGCCGAAGCGGGCAGCCACCGGGTTGTAGCGTCCGGCCTTGGCGTCCTCCTCCAGGTCGTCCTGAGCGTCGATCAGGTAGATCCAGCGGCCCAGGTGATAGAGAAGCTCCTCCAGAGGCCGGTCCCGAAGGGGATCGCCGGTGGACGGGGCCGCCGCCTGAAGCAGGCGGGCAAAGGTGTCGGCCGTGCGGTCGATGGAGGGGCACTTCTCCCCCTCCAGGGTATTCAGCTCCCCCAGACGCTCCCCCACTGCCCGATCAAAGTCGGGGCAATGGCGGGCCGCCTTTTTGTAGGCGCACCGCAGCAGTAGGGATAAGCCCCGGGCGGGCAGCCCCTTCCAGAACCCCTCGTCCCGGATCTTGTCCCGCAGCTGCCACCAGGTGAGCACCACGCTCTCGTCCGCCGCCAGCTCCAGGGCGGGGCTGGCGGGGCACATGGTTTTTTTGAGAAAAGGATTCACCGAGCAGCGCTTCCGGCAGGGGGAATAGGACTCCTCCTCCGGGGTAAGCAGCAGGGCCAGAAAGGTAAAGTCGTAGTTCAGAAACCAGGTGGACGTCCAGCCGCACCGCTTTTTCATGCACCGGCACAGCCCGCAGTAGGCGGCCCGGTACAAATCAAAGTCCCGGCACTTCAGCTCATCCCGCACCGGTCTGACGTAGCCGAACATACCCGGTTCCTCAGAACTGGCGCAGGATCAGAAACTCGGGCTGCTGCCGCCGGGTGATGGCCCGGTTCACCAGTACGGCGGGCAGAAAGCCCACCACCAGCCCAAGGCCGGCCATGCCCACCGAGGGCATCTCACCCATACCCAGGGCCTGGCCCAACAGATAACCCAGCACCAGGAACACGCAGGGAATGGCGAAAATCAGCAAAGCAATGCCGATGGAGCTGCCGGAGGTGGCCTCCACCTCCACCCGCTGCCCCGGCTTGGCGCCGATGGGGTTGCTGGCCAGAGCCAGGATCTCCCCCTGGGGCTTCTGCATGCAGCCGGCGCAGTCGCCGCCGCAGCTGAGCCCGCACTCCACCTGGCGCAGCAGAGAGACCTCCACCACGCCCTCCCGGACTTCCTTTTTTACAATGGCACTCTGATTCATGATGCTTGTTTGCCTCCAGAAATGAAACTACTTCTTCTTAATGTTGACTACAATCTTATATTCGCCCACAACACCCACTTCATCGCTGGCGTTGAGGTAGACGGTCACCGGCACAGAATTAGTACCCGTGGCAGTGATCTTGGACATATCGGCCACAATCCACACCTGGTTGGGATCCACCTGCTCCAGGGCGGTCTCGCTGCCCCGGATGACAATGGTGCGGGTCTGGGTCACCTTCTCCACCTCGTATCCGTCTGGCACATTGGTAATTTCGATGTTGGTCACGTCTATGGACCGGGTGGACAGCCCCTTCACGGTGACGGTCACCTGGGCCTCAGTGATGCCAGAGGCGTTGTCCAGGGCGGAGGAGAGCCGAATGGGCATGGTGATGACGCTGGTGTCCAGCACGGTGGACAAGTCGATGCTGCCCAGAGAGATCTCGGTGAGTCCTGCCACCGCGTCTTCGGTGCCGATGACGTTGATGGTCTTGGGCTCGATGCTCACCTCCACATCGCCGTCGCCGGTGGCGCCGCCGCCGGGAATGAAGCTCACCGTCAGGGGGACCTCTTTCATCACGCCCACAGGCAAGGTGAGGTAGGCGGTCTCCTCGCTCAAGCTGATATTGGTATCCGTAATGGGATTGTCATTCTCATCCAGCAGTGTAATCGGCAGCCGTCCGGAGTAGCTCTCCTTCAGGTCGTCCGCCTCCAGAATGACCACCACACGGCTCACCCGAGCCAGCTGTTCCGCGGTGCCGCTGAGCTCCACGGTCTCGGGATCAAAAACGGGGGTGCCGGCCTGATAGCCGTCGGCCACGCTGCCCTCCAGCTTCAGCTCCAAATTCTTGGTTTCGGTGGCCAGATTGTCGATGGTCACCGTGATGATCTGTGCGGTGTCAGGGAAATAGGCATCGCTGGTATCAACATTGCTGGGCAGCTTGGGGGTACAGGTGAGCTGGTACTCCCCCGGCGCCGAGCACTGAGACACGTCCACGGTGACGGTGATGTTGTCGGGGCTTAAGTCGTTGAGTACACGGATGGGGGCGTTGACCTTGACGTTCACCGTTTTCTGAGACATGGAGGCCACCGTCAGCCCCCGCTCCTCCAGCACCCGCTCCCCGGACAGCTGGATCTCCACCCCGTAGTAGGTGTGATCCTGGGTGGGGTTTTCCACGTCCCGGATATACATCCATACCAGCACCGCCAGCAGGATGGACAGGAGGACGTAGAACCACCGGCTCTCGCGCAAACGGTTGATCATTCCTTATCCTCCTCCTTTTTTCCCCAGGAAAACAGATTGGTCAGCAGCTGCATGGCAGGGCGGCTTTTCTCCTCTCCACTGCCGTCGTCCGCCATCAGTTCGTTGCGCAGCAGCCGCTCCAGGGTCTCAGGGGCCAGGTGCCGCTTGAGCATCCCGCCCACTGCCGCGGAGATGGAGCCCGTCTCCTCCGAGACGATGACCACCACCGCGTCGGAGTGTTCACTCATGCCGATGCCAGCCCGGTGGCGCATACCCAGATCCCGGCTCAGGTTGGTGTTGCCAGACAGGGGCAGCATGCAGCCCGCGCCCACGATCCGTCCGTCCCGGACGATGACTGCACCATCGTGAAGGGGGGCCTTGTTCCAAAACAGATTCTTCAGCAGCTCACTGGAGACGGAGCAGTCCAGAGCGGTGCCCGTTTTGATCACATCATCCAGCAGGTTCTTGCGTTCAAATACCATCAGGGCGCCCACCTTGTCCTTGGACATGGAGGTATAGGCCTCCACCGTCTGGGTGATGGCGGTCTCCATATCGTGCAGGGGCAGAGAGTGGGAGCTGGAAAACACATCGCTGAGTTTGCCGCTGCCCATGCGCTCCAGGGCCTGACGCAGCTCAGGCTGGAAGAGGATCACCAGCATCAGCAGGCCGTACTCCACCACCTTGTTAAGCAGATAGCCGGTGGCCGTCAGCCGGAAGCCATAGGCCAGGCACATGGCCAGGACCAGGACCGTAATGCCCCGCAGTACCCGCCCGGAGCTGCTTTTGCGCATCATCCACAAAACCTTATAAATGACCAGGGAGAGGATGGCCACATCAATAAGATCAGCCACCTTAATGGTGCTTAAAAATGGGACCTCCTCCTGAAAGAAGCTGAATATGGTCTGCAACAACGCGATCTCCCCTTTTCCGCCTCACACAAACGGCAGTCCACCGGTTCCTGTGCTGGACGCCGCCCCGACCAAATAAGGCAAATAAACTGTATACGCTTATCTTATGTATTATACGATATTCCACTTCCAATGGCAACCTTATTTGGAGCCGGAAGAATGAAAATTTCATGAATTTTCCCTTTCGAATTTCTCACAAACGTACATCTCCCCGCTCCCCTTCCCCCTGCTCTCTTTTGGGAAAGAAAGGGGGCCGCAGCATTGACTTTCTCCTCCTGCTCAGGGTATAATTTTTCCAAGCTGGACAGAAGATAAGGTTCCATTCTGTCCCCATTTTGCAGGAGGTTTTAGCTATGAAATTTTATATCTGCGAACACTGCGGCAACATTGTCACCTTCGTCAACAACACCGGTGTGCCCGTGATGTGCTGCGGCCAGAAAATGACCGAGATCGTCCCCGGCACCACCGACGCCGCCGTGGAGAAGCACGTCCCTGTGGTCAGCGTCAGCGGCTCCGCTGTCACCGTAAAGGTAGGCTCTGTGGAGCACCCCATGATTCCTGAGCACTTCATCCAGTGGATCGCTCTGGAGACCAAGCAGGGCCAGCAGATCAAGCACCTCACCCCCAACGACAAGCCCCAGGCTGTCTTTGCCCTGGCGGAGGGGGATGACGTGGTGGCTGCCTACGCCTACTGCAACCTCCACGGTCTGTGGATGTCCTAAAAATTTATTGGTTCTGTTTTGCCCGCGGGCCGTTTGGTCCGCGGGCTTTTTTAAGAAAATATTTATTGGTCTCCCCCTGCCCCCGTGGTATAATCCAATTACGCTAACATTCTGTTCCATAAATGGAACCAGATCAGATCAATACAGGGGGTTTCCCATGGAATTGCCGTACTCTCATCCCTATCAGGGGCAGCATGTCGCCCCACCGCCGCCTCGGCCCAGGCTCCCCGCCTGGACCCTGGGGTTCTATCTTCCCCTGCTTTTGGTCTATCTGGAGACGGTTCTCCATTTGGCCGGGGGAGCGCACATGATCTACTTCCCCATCTATGCTCTCTTCTCCCTGTCGGCAGGGTGTTTGCTGGGACTGTTCTCCCTTCTCTTCTCCCCCAACATCAACCGGCGGCTGACGGTACTCCTCTCCGCCCTGCTCACCCTGCTGTTTACCGCGGAGTTTCTCGCCAAGCGCACCCTCCAGGCCTACTATCCCCTCAGCACCCTGGAGACCGCCGCCGGCAACCGGCTGGGCGACTACTCCGGCGTTCTGTTCTCTGCCCTCTGGGCCACCCTGCCTCTGCTGGTCCTGTTTTTCCTGCCCACCCTCCTGCTGGCTCTGCTGGCCAAACGCTTTTTGACGCAAGAGCGGCCACCCCGCCGCAGCGCCCTGTTTTTTGCCGCTGGGGCGGTGGTGTTCCACCTGCTTGGCCTGGCTGTGGTCCACGCCCCCTGGACGGGGGACCTGACCCCGGCCAAACTCTATGCCTCCGACACCAATCTGGAGGACCAGGTGGAACAGCTGGGGCTGGTGACCATGCTGCGTTTGGATGTAAAGCATATGTTCTTGCCCCCCAAATCCAGTCTGGACTCCGACTTTGGCGAGCCGGGCAGTCCCTCCCAACCCGGGAGCTCCGGAGACGTCTCCGCTGTGGAGGAGGTCCCGGTGGTGGACACCTCCCCCAACGTCATGGACGTGGATCTGGCTGGTCTGGCCGCCAGCGCCCCCAACGAGGACGTGGCCTGGCTGGCCAATTACTTCAACAGCACCACCCCCACCAAGAAAAACGAGTACACCGGCATGTTCCAGGGCTACAACGTGATCCAGCTGGTCATCGAGGGGTTTTCCGGCTACGCCATTGACCCCCACCTCACTCCCACCCTCTACAAGCTCTCCCACGAGGGCTTTGTCTTCTCCAACTACTACACCGCTCTCCACTACACCAGCACCTCCAACGGGGAATGTCAGACTCTGCTGGGCCTCTACCCCAAAAACGGCAACCCCATCACCATGAAGCGCACCGGGGTACTGGGCACCAACGCCTATTTCTCCCTGGCCCAGCAGCTGGGCCGGGCTGGCTACCAGGTGCTGGGCTACCACGGCAACTACGACATGTACGGCCGCCAGGCCTCCCACTCCAACCTGGGCTACACCTGGAAGCAGTTCGGCACCGGTCTGGAGCTGGACACCACCGCCAGCGGTGAGATCGCCTGGCCCGCCCGGGACACCCAGGTGATCGAAAATAGCGTGGACGACTACATAAACAGCCAAGAACCCTTCCACGTCTACTACCTCACCATCAGCGGCCACATGCCCTATGTACAAAACCGCATCGTCCAGCCCTATCTGGATGAAGTCCGCGCCCTCCCCTACTCCCAGACCACCCAGGACTACATGGCCACCGTCATGGAGGCCGACCGTGCCCTGGAGCTGCTGCTCCAAAAACTGGAGGCGGCGGGCAAGCTGGACAAGACCCTTATCATTGCCACCGGGGACCACATCCCCTACTCCAACGCCGGGGTGCTGGAGGAGCTGTCCGGCCGCACCTTCGGCAGCTCCCAGGACCTGGAGGCCCTCAACGAGTCGGCCATCGACTTTGACGTGTACAAAAACACCCTCATCCTCTGGTCGGCCAGCATGAAGGAACCGGTCCAGGTGGACAAGGTGTGCTGTCAGGTGGACATTCTGCCCACCGTCTCCAACCTGCTGGGGCTGGAGTACGACAGCCGGATGCTCTCCGGCCGGGACATCTTGTCCGACAGCGAGGGGCTGGCCATCTTTACCTCCCGCAGCTGGCGCAGCGACCGGGGGTTTTATGACCGCTACACCCAAACCTTTACCCCCGCCGCAGGGGTCACCATGACCCAGGAGGAGCAGGACCAGTATGTGGCTTCTATGAAAAAGCAAGTGGAATACCGCCTGGCCTGTACTCCCATGATCGTGGAAAACGACTTCTACAACCTCCTGTTCCCCCGGGAATAAGCACGCGGAGCCTGGGAACCAAACTGGTTCCCAGGCTCCGTTTTTTGTTATCCAAACATAGAAAACAGGTTTAACTGACTTGTTTCGGGTAAGTCACCGAAGGCGCCCGCCTCCTTCAGCAGCTCGATGTGGGTCTTGGACACCTTGGGACAGGCGGCGGATACCTCTTCAATGGAGATAAATTCCTTCCCTTCCCGCTGCTCCGCCAGGGACAGGGCGGCCGTCTCGCCCAGGCCAGCCACCGACACAAAGGGCGGAATGAGGGCGTTGTTCTCCAAATCCATCTTGAAATGGATGGCGTCGGACTGATAGAGGTCCATATGCCGGAAGGTGAAGCCCCGCAGGTAGAACTCGTAGCACACCTCCAGGGTGGTGAGCATGTCCTGCTCCACGGCGGAGGCATCCTTGTCCTTGGCCACGATCTCCCGCATCTTCTTCTGACACACGTCCATACCCCGGCACATGTAGGCTTCGTCAAAGGCCTTGGCCCGGATAGAGAAGTAGGCGGCATAGAAAGCCAGAGGCCGGTGAACCTTGAACCATGCAATGCGGAAGGCCATCATCACATAGGCCACAGCGTGGGCCTTGGGGAATAGGTAGGCGATCTTCTTACAGGAGCCGATATACCATTCGGGCACCCCGTGCTCCCGCATCTCATCCTCCGCTCCCTCGGGGAGGCCTCTGCCCTTACGCACTGCCTCCATGATTTTGAAGGAGCGCTTGGGGTCCATGCCCTTGGAGATCAAAAACAGCATGATATCATCGCGGCAGCCGATGGCCTCGCTGACCTTGGCAGTGCCAGAGGTAATCAGGTCCTTGGCGTTACCCAGCCACACGTCGGTACCGTGGGAGAAGCCGGACAGCCGCACCAAGATATCGAACTGGTCGGGCTGGGTGTCCTCCAGCATCCCCCGGACAAAGCTGGTGCCAAACTCCGGGATGGCGGTGCCGCCGGTGGGACCCAGAATCTTATCGTTCTCATAGCCCAGGGCCTTGGAGGACTGGAAGATGGACATGGTGTCCTTGTCGTCCAGGGGGATGTCGGTGCGGGCGTTTACCCCGGTGAGGTCCTCCAGCATACGGATCATGGTGGGATCATCGTGTCCCAGCATGTCCAGCT
>CABVDR010000037.1 GCA_902497145.1 uncultured Oscillospiraceae bacterium | reverse complement strand
TATCCAAACGTCCCACAAAGGGGCAAATTCCTCCCTATTTGAACCGCCCCTACTTTTCTTGAAAGAAAAGTAGGCAAAAGAACTTTGTGCGAAACTTCGTTTCGCCTCTGTAAAGAGGGAAAAAACCACGTTTTGTTGTACGGTTTCGTACCCTTAGAGCTACTGTTAAGTAATAGTTATAGTTATAGTTATAGTAAAGTAAAAGGTCACTGTTATTGTTATGTCAATAGTCAAGTCAGAGCGCCGCGGTCAGGCGCGGCGGAGCAGAGAGAAAAACTTTTTTGGAGAAGGGTTCCGCCCTGCGGGGCGGGTTCCTTTCTAAGCGATTAGAAAGGAACCAAAGAATCGCTGGGGGCCGCTTCCGGTGAGCGCCTTCGCGCAGCGGGCGCTCACAGTCATTGCCCCCAGCCCCCCCGGTTACGGGGGACGCCCTCCAGAGGGTATGGTTATAACCTTCCGGCGGCCCGAAAACAAGTTTTGCAGTTCTGCTTGACTCGGCCCACTGGGGCCTATATGCCTAAAATTTGGAGGGCAGCTGCGTTGAAATGAGACCGCCTACTCTGGCAAAGCTGTGGCAGCTGGGCAGAAAAGGGCAGACGAACGTTGTCCGCCCGATCACAGCCGCACCCATAGGAAGGGGTGCAGCAGGCGGATGTGTGTTAGAATGCACAGAGCCGCAAATTTTGATGGCAAGAGGGCCCAGTGGCCCGGGAGTAGAAGGGAGCATAGTCTTGTTTTTGCCCGCCGGGACAGAGTAAAAGGCCGAAGTGGCCCGCTCTCGTAATGGGGGTCCAGGGGGTGGAACGACTGTGAGCACCGCCGCAGGCCAGGTGCTCGCCGGAGGGCCACCCCTTGGCGCATCTTTGGTTCCTTTCTGTGCGAGCAGAAAGGAATAATCGTCTTAACAAAAATTAAGCCGTAAAAATGCACTAACTTTGACATAATATTAACGGCAAAAGATATGCTTTGCTTGCATGAATTATTTTTGGAGGGCAAAGCATGAAAAAGGAGAAGACCCATTTGAGCATCCGAATGGGAACAGAGTTGCATGATAAATTCCAGTGGGTAGCTCAGTATGAGGGCCGCTCCATGAGCGGCCAGATCCTCTACCTGATCCAGCAGTGTATCCGGGATTTTGAGCAAAAAAACGGCCCCATTCCGGAGGAAAAAGAGCCATGAAGTGGGCGGGTTGGGCTTTAGATCTGCTGTTTCCGCCCAAGTGCCCCTACTGCCAGCGGATCATGGAGGGCTCCTATATTCCGGCCTGTTCCCAGTGCCAGCCCAAGCTGCCCTGGCTCATCGCCGGGCAGGCGGAGCGAAAGGTGGAGTTTACCGCCGGCTGTTTTTCACCCTTGGGCTACCGGGGAAGTGTGGTGGAATCCATCCACCGCTTCAAATTTTCCGGCCGGGCCAGCTACGCCCAGTCCTACGGAATTCTGGTGGCCCAGTGCGTCCGGGACAACTGGAAGCAGCCGCTGGACGCCGTAACCTGGGCGCCCCTGAGCGGACCCCGCCGCCGCAGCCGGGGCTATGACCAGGCCAAGCTGCTGGCCCAGTGGACGGCGCGGGAATTGGGCCTGCCTCTTTTGGGCATGTTAGACAAGGTTCGAGATATTCCGCCCCAGTCCCAGCTCCAGGAGGACGCCCAGCGCCGGGCTAATGTGTTGGGCGCTTACCGCCTGAAGAAAAACGCCAGGCCGGAGGGGATGCGCCTTCTGCTGGTGGACGATGTGGTCACCAGCGGCTCCACCCTCAGCGAGTGCGCCAGGTTGCTGGCCGACGGGGGCGCAGCCAGCATTCTGTGTGCCACTTTGGCCCAGGCAAGGAAAAATTGAATTACAAAACCGACGCAAATTCCCAGAAATATGGCGAAATAATAGTTGAAAACCGCTGCTTGAGCCGTTATAATGAAAACTGTCTGAATAAAACTCATCCGGCGGCTGTTTTGCCCCGGAACGGAATAAAAATAAGGTGGAAGGCTATGTTTAATTTGTTTAGCAAGGACATCGGGATCGACCTGGGCACCGCCTCTGTTTTGGTATACATTAAGGGCAAGGGCGTGGTCCTGCGCGAGCCCTCCGTGGTCGCCATGGATAAGAACACCGGCAAGCTGCTGAAGGTGGGCACCGACGCCCAGGCCATGCTGGGCCGTACCCCCGGCAACATCGTTGCTATGCGTCCTCTGCGGGAGGGTGTTATCTCCGACTACGATATGACCGAGCGGATGCTCAAAGAGTTCATCAAGAAGGTGACCACCTTCTCCCTCTTTAAGCCCCGTCTGCTCATCTGCGTGCCCTCCGGTATCACCGAGGTGGAGGAGCGCGCCGTGGTAGACGCCGGTATCCAGGCCGGCGCCCGCCGGGCCTACCTCATTGAGGAGCCTGTGGCTGCCGCCATCGGCGCCGGCATCGACATCACCAAGCCCGACGGCCACATGGTCGTTGACATCGGCGGCGGTACCGCCGACATCGCCGTCATCTCTCTGGGCGGCGTGGTGGAGTCCGCCTCCATCAAGATCGCCGGCGACAAGTTCGACGAGGCGGTGGTGAAGTATATCCGCCGCAAGCACAACGTCCTCATTGGCGACCGTACCGCTGAGGAGCTGAAGATGAAGATCGGCTGTGTGTTCCCCCGTCCCGAGGAGGTCACCATGGAGATCAAGGGCCGCTGCCTGATGACCGGCCTGCCCCGCGTGTTCTCTGTCTCCTCCAGCGAGATGATCGAGGCCTTCGAGGAGGTCTCCAGCCGCATTCTGGAGGCCATCCACGGCGTGCTGGAGCGTACGCCCCCGGAGCTGGTGGCCGACATCTCCACCAACGGTATCGTGATGACCGGCGGCGGCTCTCTGCTGTGGGGCTTTGATAAGCTCATCGAGTCCCACACCGGCATCGAGACCCACGTGGCCGAGGATGCCATCTCCTGCGTGGCGGAGGGCACCGGCCAGAGCCTGGACAGCCTGGATCAGATGCAGGACGGCACCATGAACCTGTCCCGCCGCAAGCAGATGAACTATTGATATTGTGAATTCCACCAAGAGGCGGATCCGAAAGGACCCGCCTCTTTTTTTGTGTTCAGAGGGGTTCCGGCAGGGATTGGGACAAAAACAGGAAAGTGGGCAAAAGAGGAGACAGGGATGTTAAAATTGGATAACTTGCATGAAAAGCCCCAAAGCGACATCTGTGACGCTTTGGGGCTTTCTGCTTTTTGATCAGGAAAAATGTTTGACAGCAGAGAAACGCCTCCCGGCGGCCCCAGGAAGTGGGAGAAGCGGGGGAAACAGAAGGGAAGAGGGGAAAAAGTGGGGCGAAAAGTGCAGATGCTGACAACATGCGGCAATTTTTGCACAAATCAGGAAAAATGAATAATAAACAAAAAGCATGTATTTATATACAGTCAAAATTTACGGAATTCCCTATTTCCTTTTTGAGAAAAATGTGTTATGATTGACTAGTCAAGGGAAGAAAAAAACGAGAGGTTCTGTGCACATCCACCATGAAAACCTCCCGTTTTTTCTCTCCGCCGCTTACATCACCGACATCTTCCGGGCCCACTGCTTGGCGTGTTCAACGAATAACTTCGTAATAGTCGAGGGGGGCACATCCCGCTTGACGGCGATGCCGATGTCCCGGACCTGGGGTACGTCGAAGGATTTGGCCACAATGTGATAACGGTTGGGATAGAGCATCAGCTCATGGACAACGCTGATTCCAAGGCCGCACTCCACCATAGACAATATGGCGTAATCATTGCTTACCTCGTAGCGGATGTTGGGCTTTTGCTGCAGATGCTCCAAAAATTTGGTGATCTCGTGGTCCTGCTCCTCCTTCAAATTGATGAAGTCCTCGTTGGACAGCTGAGCAATGGGATAGCAGGGGTCATTGGCCAAGGGATGGTTCTCCGGCAGGATGGCTACCAGGGTATCCTGCAATAAGAAGGAGGCCTCCAGGTCGTTGGAAACGGGCAGGTTGAGGAACCCGCAGTCCACCAGTCCCCGGCGCAGCCAGGAGGCGATCTGATTATATTCCCCGTTGATGAGCTGAAAATCAATGTGGGGATAGATCTCATGGAAGGACTTGATCATCTGGGGCAGCCATCCGCTGGAGATGGAGGAGAAGGCCCCCACCCGGATGGAACCGGAGCTGAGGCCGTGAATCTCGGAGATGGCGTAGTTGAGATCCTCATAGTCTTTACAGATGGCCTGGAGTTTGGGCAGAAGCACCAACCCCTCGGAGCTGATCTCAATGCCGGAGCGGTTGCGGGTGAGCAGTTTGACTCCCCAGGCGTCCTCCAGATCAGCGATCATGCGGCTGATAGCCGACTGGGTATAGCCCAGCTGAGCCGCGGCGTGGGTGATGCTGCCGGTCTCAATGGTTTTCAAATAGGCAATATATTTGCGGATACTCATAACAATCTGATCTCCTAACCCTTGATTTTTCCCTCATTCCGGAAAGGAATGTGAAACAGAAAAAAGAATTTCTTGTGTATTCTGCCCAGTAATTATATAATAAGCATTAGGAAAATTCAACATAATCGTTACAGGTCATTCGAAAAAAATCGAAAAAGCCGGTAAAGATTGCGAAAATGGAATCCTGGGATAGAAGTTCTACAATAAAAAAGGAGGAAAAGTGTCATGATTCGTTTTTCTATTTGCGGTGCTGCCAGCTACGCCTGCGGTGAGTTGCTGCGTTTGATGGTACACCATCCCGAGACACAGGTTGCCCATCTGGCCGATAGCTTTGCTGCCGGCCGGAAGATTCAGGATGAGCACGCCGCTCTGATGGGCTTCTACGACCAGGAGATCCTCCCTCTGAATGACGAGACTCTGGATATGATCGTGAAGGACAGCGACGTGGTGTTCACCGCCGTGGACGCGGGCACCGTGTGCGGCATTGCCGAGAAGGTTCTGGCCGCCGGCAAGAAGTTCATCGACTTCGGCGCCGACATCCGCTTCCGGGACGCCAAGACCTGGGAGAAGTGGTATCACCTGGAGCATCCCAACTATGAGATGACCAAGGAGGCGGTCTACTGCATCCCCGAGATTCAGCGTGACCTGGCCAAGGGCAAGAGCCTCATCTCCAACCCCGGCTGCTACCCCACCGCCACCACCCTGGGCCTGTATCCCGCCGTGAAGGAAGGCCTGGTGGTTGAGAATACCATCGTCGTGGACGCCAAGAGCGGCTACACCGGCGCCGGCCGCCGTCCCGCCCCTAACAAGCTCCTGGCCGAGGCCAGCAACAACTTCTGCGCTTACGCGCTGGGCGGCTCTCACCGTCATACCCCCGAGATCGAGCAGAACATCGCTTACATCCAGGGCAAGGATCTGATGAAGCCCGAGACTTGGCAGTTCATCAACTTCCAGCCCCACCTCACTCCCCAGATCCGGGGCATCGAGGTCACCATCTACGCCACCCTGAACAAGGACTTCACCAACGACGAGCTCTATGATCTGTATCAGAGCTACTACAAGGATGAGCCCTTCGTCCGGGTCTTCCCCGCCAGCAAGCCCGCCCAGACCAAGTGGACCGCCGGCACCAATATGTGCTGCATGACTCCCACCTATGACGCCCGCACCAAGCGCCTGCTGGTCAGCTCCGTCATCGACAACATCGGCAAGGGCGCCGCTGGTCAGGCGATCCAGAACATGAACATCATCTTCGATCTGCCTGAGACCACCGGCCTGCTGATTCCCCCCATGTATCCCTGATTGACGGGACCATCGGGACCACAATGATGACGGAAGAAAGGAAGGATACCTATGGCTTATAAACTGATCGAGGGCGGCGGCGTGACCACCCCCAAGGGCTTCCAGGCCGGCGCCTGCTACGTGGGCGTGAAGAGCCGCAAGAGCGAAAAGCCCGACGTTGCAATCATCTATTCCGAACAGCCCGCCTCCTGCGCGGCCATGTTCACCACCAATAAATTCTGCGCTGCCCCTGTCATTCTGGACCGTGAGATCCTGAAAAAAGGCAAGGCCCGGGCCGTGGTCATCAACAGCGGCAACGCCAACGCCGCCACCGGCGAGCAGGGCATCAAGAATGCCAAGCTGGTGGAGACCGAGGCCGAGAAGCTGCTGGGGCTGGGCGAGGACGAGGTCTTCGTGTGCTCCACCGGCGTCATCGGGCAGCAGCTGCCCGTGGAGAAGGTGCTGGAGGGCGTGCGCCGCATCGTTCCCGACATGAGCGCCGACAAGGGCTCTGACGCCGCTTGGGCCATCATGACCACCGACCTGGTCCGCAAGGAGACCGCCCTGGAGCTGGAGCTGTCCGGCGGCACCGTGCGCATCGGCGCCTGTGCCAAGGGCTCCGGTATGATCCACCCCAACATGGCCACCATGCTGGCCTACATTACCACCGACGCCAAGATCGACGCCGCTGTGGTGCAGCCCATGCTGAAGGCCAGCACCGACAAGAGCTTTAACATGATGACCGTGGACGGCGACACCAGCACCAACGACTCCCTGTTCCTGCTGGCCAACGGCGCCTCCGGTGTGGCCGTGGAGACCGAGGAAGACAAGGCCGCCTTTGCCCAGGCTCTGGACGATATCTGCATGGATATGGCCCGGCGCATCGCCTCCGACGGCGAGGGCGCTACCCACCTGATTGTGGTGGAGGCCGGCGGTCTGCCCACCGAGAAGGACGCCAAGATGGTGGCCCGTTCCATCGCTGGTTCTACCCTGTTTAAGGCTGCTGTGTTCGGCAAGGACGCCAACTGGGGCCGTATTATGGCCGCCGCTGGTTACTCCGGCGCCGACGTGGATCCCACCAAGGCCGACTGCATCCTGAAGAGCGCCGCCGGCGAGGTGGTAGTGATGGAGAACGGCTTCGGCACCGATTTCAGCGAGGAGCTGGCCAAGAAGGTGCTCACCGAGCATGACATCACCGTCATTGTGAACTTCCACAGCGGCGACGGCCAGGCCACCGCCTTCGGCTGCGACCTGACCTACGATTACGTTAAGATCAACGGCGATTACCGTTCTTAAGAAGGAGGGCGCGCTATGAATGATGTAGCCAGCAAGGTGGCCACCCTGATGGAGGCCATGCCCTACCTGAAAAAGTATGCCGGAAAGGTGATCGTCATCAAATACGGCGGCAACGCCATGATCAATGAGGAGCTCAAGGCTGCCGTCCTTCAGGATGTGGTGATGCTCAAACTCCTGGGCATGAAGCCCGTCCTGAGCCATGGCGGCGGTCCCGGCATCAACAAGATGCTGGAGAAGCTGGATATCCCGGTAAAATTCATCAACGGCCTGCGCTACACCTCCGCGGACATTATCCACGTGGTGGAGGCGGTGCTCATCGGCCAGGTGAACAGCGAGCTGGTTGGCCGGATCAACGCCATCGGCGGCGAGGCCGTGGGTCTGTCCGGCATCAGCGCCAATATCTATAAGTGCGTGCAGCGCAGCGAGGAGCTGGGCTACGTGGGCGACATCGTGGAAGTGAACGCCGCCCCCGTTCAGGCTCTGCTGGACGCCGGTTACATCCCCGTGGTAGCCCCTGTGGGTACCGACGGAAAGGGTCAGAGCTTTAACATCAACGGCGATACCGCCGCTGGCAAGCTGGCCAGTGCCCTGGGCGCGGAGAAGCTGATGCTCCTCACCGACATTGAGGGCCTGTGCAACGACATCAAGCTCCGGGACGTGATCAGCTACCTGAACATTGCCGACGTGCAGGGCCTGAAGGATCAGGGAACCATCGCCGGCGGCATGATCCCCAAAGTGGACTGCTGTGTCCAGGCCATCGAGGAGGGCGTGACCAACGTCCACATCATCGACGGAAGAAAGCCCCACAGCATCCTCTACGAGGCCTTCGCTGACGAGGGCATCGGTACCACCGTGGGCAAGGATCAGCCCAGCGTGGGTATTAAGTGGAAGAAGTAAATTTTCCGGTTCCCTCCGCGGGAGGAGCACTCCCCGGAGGGCCGGAGCAAACCAATATAAAGGAGGACTAATCCCATGATTGAGAAGTTCAAGAGCAACGCCGAAGCCATCGCCGTCGCTGATCAGTACCTGTACGGTAACCACGCCAGAATGCCCATTGTGATGGATAAGGGCGAAGGCTGCTGGGTCTGGGATCTGGACGGCAACAAGTATCTGGACTTCGTGGGCGGCATCGCCGTCAACGGCCTGGGCCACCATCATCCCGCCATCGTGAAGGCGCTGGATCGGGCCAAGGACATGATGCACTGCTCTAACTACTACTACAATGAGCCCGCCATCCAGGTGTGTAAGCTCATCTGCGAGAACAGCTGCTTTGATAAGGTGTTCTTTGCCAACTCCGGCGCCGAGGCCAACGAGGGCCAGATCAAGCTGGCTCGTAAGTATGCGGTGGACCACGGCCACCCCGAGCGCTATGTGGTCATCTCCATGCTGAAGTCCTTCCACGGCCGCACTCTGGCTACTGCCACCGCTACCGGCCAGGAGATCGTCCACAATCCCAAGTGGTTCTCTCCCCTGCCTGAGGGCTTCCGCTATGCCGAGTTCAACAACCTGGAATCCGTGAAGGCTCAGATGGGCGACGACGTGTGCGCCATCCTCACCGAGCCCGTTCAGGGCGAGGGCGGTGTCCGTCCCGCTTCCAAGGAATTCCTCCAGGGCCTGCGTGACCTGTGCGACGAGAAGGGCATCCTGCTGATGTTCGACGAGGTCCAGGTTGGTTCCGGCCGTACCGGCAAGCTGTTTGCCCACCAGAACTACGGTGTGGAGCCCGACACCTGCTCCATGGCGAAGGCTCTGGGTTCCGGCGTACCCATCGGCGCGGTGTGCGCCCGGGGCGATGCTGCTCTGACCCTGACTCCCGGCACCCACGGCTCCACCTTCGCCGGCGGCCCCCTGGCCTGCGGCCTGGCGGAAGCTACCCTGGACACCATGATCAACGACGGTTTGATGGATAACGCGGTCAAGGTGGGCGAGTATTTCCGCGCCAAGCTCAACGAGCTGTCTGCCAAGCATCCCGGCACCATCACTGAGGTCCGCGGCATGGGCATGATCAACGGCGCCGAGCTCAAGGACAACGAGATCGGTCCCCAGATCGTCCAGAAGTGCTATGAGCAGAAGGTCCTCATCAACTGCACTGCGGGCAACGTCCTGCGTTTCATTCCCCCGCTGATTGCCAGCGAGGCCGAGGTTGACGTGGTTGTGGCCGCCATCGACAAGGCCATGACTGATCTGGGTGTATAATCCCAGAAGCTAATATCATCATGTAACACACGCAATGGGGCGAGATCTGGGCGCGCCAGTTGGCGCGCCCAGACTTGTACCCGACGGTTTTGTGATGTGTTGTAAAAAAACGCGAGAGGGAGGAGGTGTACGGCAGTACCGGACTTACAAGTCGAAAAGGAATCCAACGCTGAATCAGAAAATGCAGAAATTGCAACGTTATGAAAGAAAGGTTGGTAACATCCTATGAGCGAGACAAATAAATCCAGAGAAGGCCGCATGCCAAAAGTATGGGAAGCCCTCATTACCCTGGGCCTGTTGATCGCCCTGCTGGCGGTAGGTATTATCATCTTTGAGGCACCTGTTCATGTACCGATGTTCTGCGGCGTGTGCGTCGCGGCCCTGATGGCCCTGTATCTGGGGTACAAGTGGGATGTCATTGAGAAGATGATGATGGACGGCATCTATAAGGCCCTCCAGTCCATTTGTATCCTGATCATTGTTGGTATCCTCATCGGCGTGTGGATCAACGCCGGCGTGGTACCCACCATGATCTACTATGGCCTGCAGATCATCCATCCCTCCATTTTCTTCATTGCCACCGTGCTGGTCTGCTCCATCACCTCCCTGGCTACCGGTACCTCCTGGGGTACCATGGGCACCATGGGTGTGGCGTTTATGGGCATCGGTTTCGGTCTTGGCATGAGTCCTGCTATGACTGCCGGCGCCATCCTCTCTGGTGCGTATTTCGGCGACAAGATGTCTCCTCTGTCTGACACCACGAACCTGGCTCCCGCTATGGCCGGTACCGACGTCATCGCCCACGTGAAGGCCATGATGCTCCCCACCGCCATCACCTACATCATCACTCTGGTGGTCTTCGGTGTGCTGGGTGCCATGCAGTATCACGGCGGCGAGGCCGATATGAGCCGCGTGACTGAGTTTGCTAACGCGATGAACGCTGCCCACGGCGGTGTGTTTAATATCAACCCCATCCTGCTGCTGCCCCCCGTTATCGTTATCGTGGCCGTGGCCATGAAGATGCCCGCCATCCCCGGTATCACCCTGGGCATCTTTGCCGGCGCCATCCTGGGCCTCATTTTCCAGCCTGAGGGCTGCAACCTGGGTACTCTGTTCTCCTTCGGCCTGGACGGCTATGCGTTCACCGACGAGATCCATGCCCTGCTCCAGTCCACTCTGACGGAAGATACCTACAATACGATGACCGAGTTGCTGGAAAAGGGCGGCATCATGAACATGATGAACTCCGTGGCCATGACCATCATTGCCATGATGTTCGGCGGCATTATGGAAGGCACCCACCAGCTGGAGGTCGTCGTCAACCAGATCAAGAAGCTGGCCAAGGGTCCTGCCGGCCTGGTTGCTGTTACCGAGGTTACCTGCGTCATCTCCAACATGACCATGCCCGAGCAGTACATCTCCATCGTGGTTCCCGGCCGTATGTATGCCGAGGAGTACCGCAAGATGGGCCTGCACCCCGCCGTTCTGTCCTCCGCTCTGGAAGGTGCCGGTACCGTTACCTCCGCTCTGATCCCCTGGAACACCTGTGGTGTGTACATCTCCGACACCCTGGATATCGGCGTGGAGCAGTATGGTATCTTTGCCATCTTCAACTGGCTGATGCCCGTGGTCAACTGGCTGTGTGCCGCTCTGGGCCTCACCCTGAAGGATCTGGACAACAAGCCCTACAAGCGTCAGAAGGCTGTGAAGGCTTGATTGAAACGGTTTAAAGGAAAATAACAATATGAGCCAACCAATGTATCAATATCCCCATGTGGAGATCGATTTGGGAAAGCTCAAGGAAAACCTGGCAGCGCTCCAAGAGCGCTGCCAGGCTTCTTCTATTGAGATCTCCGGTGTGGTAAAGGGATTCCACGCCCTGCCTCCGGCGGCAAAGGTTTATCAGGAGGCAGGCGTGTCCAGTATTGCCTCCTCCCGGCTGGATCAGCTGCGTGAGCTGAAAGAGGCGGGTATCCGGACTCCGCTTATGCTGATCCGTATTCCCATGCCCTGTGAGACTGAAGAGGCGGTGAAATGGTCGGATATCAGCCTGAACAGTGAAATCTCCGTCCTGCGTCTGCTGGACAAAGCGGCCCGCCGTCAGGGCAAGGTTCACCAAGTGATCCTGATGGTAGACCTGGGCGACCTGCGGGAGGGCTTCTGGGACTGGGACGAGCTGGTGGCCGCCGCTGTGGAAGTGGAGCGGGATCTGCCCGGGCTGAAGCTGCTGGGGGTGGGCACCAACCTGGGGTGCTACGGCTCCATCCAGGCCACCCCGGAAAAAATGCGGGATCTGGTAGCCGCTGCCGAGCAGGTGGAAAAGGCTATCGGACGGAAGCTGGAGGTCATTTCCGGCGGCGCATCCTCCTCCCTTCATATGGTGCTGGATGGCACCATGCCTCCCCGCATCAACCACCTGCGGGTGGGGGAAGGGATTCTCCTGGGCAGCATCTGGGGCTGCAACATGGACTTTATGCACAAGGATATCTTTACCCTCCGGGCCCAGGTCATTGAGTCCAGGGTAAAACCATCCCATCCGGTGGGGGAGCTGTCGGTGGATGCCTTCGGCCGCACCCGCACCTACGTGGACCGGGGCCACCGCCTGCGGTGCCTGCTGGGCATAGGCCGAGTGGACTACGGAGAGAGCGACGATCTCATCCCCCGGGAGCCCGGCATCAAGGTGCTGGGGGCCTCCTCGGACCACACCATCCTGGATGTGGAAGGGGCTGTCCGACGGCTCCAGGTGGGAGACGTTTTGGAGTTTGACTTGTGCTATGCCACTATGGTATACTTAACAGGCAGTAAAAGCGTCCATATTTATTACAAGCAGGATGCAAACTAACCGCTGGGCGGCCCTGTGGCCGCCCGGTTTTTATGAGAGGACCGAGGAGCTATGCACAACGAACTCACCCAAAAGGATCTGGATCTCATGCGCAAGGAATTGGACCACCGCCGCATTGTCCTGCGCCCCCAGCTGCTGGAGGCGGTGAAGGAGGCCCGTTCCTTTGGCGACCTGAGCGAGAATTTTGAGTATAAGGCGGCCAAGCAGGAGAAGAACCGCAACGAGAGCCGCATCCGCTTTCTGGAGAATATGATCAAGACCGCCGTGGTCATCTCTGACCAGTCGGGCAGTGACCAGGTGGGGCTGTACGACAAAGTCACCGTCTACATGGAGGACGACGACGAGGAGGAGGTCTACCAGATCGTCACCACGATGCGCCAGGACGCCCTGAGGGGGCTCATCAGCAAGGAGTCCCCGGTGGGCCGCTGCCTGCTGGGCCGCCGGGTGGGAGACCGGGTCCACATCCAGGTCAATGAGAACTACGGCTATGACGCGGTGATCCGTGCCATTGAAAAAGGAACCGACGACGGGGAGATCCCTCTGAACCGGTATTAAAAAACAGGACCGCTGAGCGGTCCTGTTTTTTTACCAATTTTGTGCCAGGAAAATGAGCAGGTTCTGGAGAACGCGGGGGAGACCCTGGGCCGCCTCCCGGATGGCCGATGCCATCGCCTGCGGGTCAGCACCCCGGCCAAAGGTCAAAGCGCCTTCCGCCACCTGACCAATGGCCAGGGGGGCGTGGGCGGAGCCGCCGATGGCGATCTCTGAGGCAATGGCACCCCCTCCGGCGGCGTACACTCCGAAGGCACCGCCTCCCATGGCAAACAGGCCCACCGCTCCGCCGCCCAGAGCGATCAGACCGATGGCCAGCCCACCGATGGCCAGAGCGCCCATGGCCCAGCCCCCCAGGGCAAACAGCAGGCCAAAGGAGAGTCCCCCGACGGAGAACAGGCCAAAGGAGAAGCCGCCCAGGGTAAATACCCCCACAGCCACATTGCCGATGGCCAGGATCCCCTTGGCTACCCCGATGCCCCGGTTGCCCAGCCGAATGTGGACCAGGGGCAGGCCGAAGAGGGTGCGCTTGCTCTTGTACTCATAGTGGAACGCGGAGTAATAGTTGTTGACGATGGTGGTGGGGGCAGGGGTGGGGGAGACCTGGGCCTCCTGCCCGGTGACCAAATAGTCCAGGGAGACATTAAAATACCGGGCCAGGGCGGCTAGGTTATCCAGGTCGGGGCGGGAGGTGCCTGCCTCCCACTTTTGCACCGCCTGCCGGGATACTCCCAGAAGATCGGCCAGCCCCTCCTGGGACAGGCCGGATTGTTTTCTCAGCTCATAGAGCCGCTGCTGAAATTCCATGTTCAGCCCCTCCGAAACAAAGAGTAGTCAAGGGCCCTTGACGGTGATTAGGATAGCAAAAAACGCCGGGCGACGCAACCAAACATGGGATACAATTTGACAACTGCCGGTTGCAAAGGGGAAAATCGCAATTTTTTGCAGCAAAAAGGGAGGGAACCAGTCACCTGGTTCCCTCCCTTCACATCAGGACTTACTCCTGCTCAAAGACATCCTTGCCCATGCCGCAGATGGGGCAGACCCAATCCTCGGGGACCTGCTCCCAGGGGGTGCCGGGAGCCACGCCGTGCTCAGGATCGCCAACCGCAGGATCATAGACGTAGCCGCAGGGGCAGACATACTTATCCATGTTTGGTACTCCTTATATTAAGTAGTTGTACTCTGTCAGCAGAAATTAGCCGAAGTAACGCTTCAGCAGGCCCTCGAAAGCCTTGCCGTGACGGGCCTCGTCGCGAGCCATCTCGTGGACGGTGTCGTGGATGGCGTCCAGGTTGTGCTGCTTGGCCAGCTTAGCCAGCTCGAACTTGCCGGCGGTAGCGCCGTTCTCAGCGTCAACACGCATCTCCAGGTTCTTCTTGGTGGAGTCGGTCACAACCTCGCCCAGCAGCTCGGCAAACTTAGCAGCGTGCTCAGCCTCCTCGTAGGCAGCCTTCTCCCAGTACAGGCCGATCTCGGGATAACCCTCGCGGTGAGCCACACGGGCCATAGCCAGGTACATACCGACCTCGGTGCACTCGCCCTGGAAGTTCTCACGCAGACCCTGCATAATCTCCTCGGGAGCGCCCTGAGCCACGCCTACCACGTGCTCGGCAGCCCAGCTCTTCTCACCGGCCTGCTCCACAAACTTCTCCTTGGGGGCCTTGCAGATGGGGCAAACCTCGGGAGCCTCAGCGCCCTCGTAAACATAACCACAGACAGAACAAACAAACTTCTTCATGATAAAACGTCCTCCTCTAAATGTTTTGATTGCATACAAGCTTGACATTTTCCGTAAAAGGTTAACTCATGGCGTTCCACCTGGAAGCCATATTGCGACTGCACGGCTTGGTTGAGATTGGCATCCATCGGGATCTTGTGCAGATCGATGACCGCGCCGCAGCAGGTGCAAACAAAGTGACTGTGGGGAGTGGTATTTGCGTCGAAGCGCTCCTGCCCGTTTACCACGCCCACGCTTTGGACGGTACCCTGCTGCTGAAAGAAGAGCAGGTTGCGGTAAACAGTACCCAGACTCAGGTCTGGGTGAGTGGCTTTCAGAGTGTGATAAAGCCACTCGGCAGAGGGGTGCGTGTCCGATTGACGCAGCGCATTGAGAATTGCCTCCCGCTTTTTGCTGTATCGAGTGGTTCGCTCCAAAAAGCCGCCTCCTTCCTTAACAGTAGTAATTCTTGTTTGCGAGATGATAATACCACAGTCAGGGAAAGTTGTAAAGGGGGTAGCACCACTTTTTTGAAAAATTTTTTCGGGATTTTACATTCCCTGAGATTCTTTGTCCAAAGCGCGGAGAACAGCGTTTTCTACCCGGTTGCCGTACTTCATGCCTACCAGGAACAGGGCCAGGCCCGCCACCCCGATCAGGGCCATGCCCCATACAGGCATGGAGAAGGAGGCGCCGCCTAAAGCGCTGGCAAACAGCAGGCCCCAGGGCCGGGTAAGCAGTGCGATGATGGCAAAACGCCGCAGGGAGATGGCGGTGAGCCCCGCCAGAATGCAGAGCAGATCATCGGGAAAGAAGGGAAAGAGAAAAGCCAGCACCAGGAAGATGTCGGTCTTGGCGTGAATCACGTCCAGGTACTTGGCGGAGACCCGCTCGCCCACCACCCGGGAGACAAAGGCCTGTCCCAGGTTCCGGGCCAGCACAAAGACCAGAATGGAGCCCAGCAGCACCGCGGCATAGGTGAGAAAGAAGGACACCCAGGTGCCGAACATCACGCCCCCTACCAGGGCGGTGATGTTGCTGGGGATGGGGGCCAGCACCACGGAGAGAAACTGAACCAGGAAAAAGCACAGGTGGGAGTAGGGGGCAAAGCGCTGGATGTATGCCTGCATGGACTCCTGGGAGGAGGCGGCGGCAAAAAAGCCGCTGTGCCAAAGGAACACGCCTCCGCCTACACACAGCAGTACCACCGCCAGGAGAGACAGATATTTGGTGATTTGCTTCATGTGGGAAAACCTCTTTTTCTTTCTCTTTTATCATGGAACAGGGTGGACCATACGGGCCGTCCTGCTGCTTTCTCCATTAAGATACCACGTATATCTTGAAAAATTGCGAATACTTTTTTAAAAAAACATGAAGAAAATCCCTCCGGCCCAAAAGCCGGAGGGATTGCCATAAAATTTCTTGCAGTTAGAGGAGAATAATACCGGAGGAGCTGCAGGCACGCAGGGTGTCCTCGTCCCACAGAGAGACCTGGACCTCGCCGATGTGGGCCTTGCCCAGCAGCAGCATGGATACCCGGGACTGGCCGATGCCGCCGCCCATGGTCAGGGGCAGCTGGCCGCTGAGGAGCATCTTGTGGAAGGGGAGCTCCCGGCGCTCGTCGCAGCCGGCCAGGGTGAGCTGGCGGTCCAGGGAGTCGGGGCTGACCCGGATGCCCATGGAGGAGATTTCAAAGGCCTGGCCGTTTACGCTGTCCCAGCACAGCAGATCGCCGTTGAGAGACCAGTCGTCATAGTCGGGGGCGCGGCCGTCGTGGGGCTGGCCGGACTTCAGCTTGCCGCCGATGCCCATGAGGAAGGTGACGGGGTGATCCTTTACAAAGGCGTGCTCCCGCTGCTTGGGAGTGAGGTCGGGGTACAGGTCTTCCAGCTCCTGGGCAGTGATAAAGGTGATCTCCTCAGGAATCTCCGGCAATACGCACAGCTGAGGGAACACAGAGCGCAGGAAGGACTGGGTGTCCCGCAGCGCGCCTACGATGTCCCGCACGGTGGCCTTCAGATAGTCCACGTTCCGGTCCTGGGCCTCAATGATCTTCTCCCAGTCCCACTGGTCCACGTAGGCGGAGTGGAGATTATCCAGATCCTCGTCCCGGCGGATGGCGTTCATGTCGGTGTACAGACCCTCGCCGGGGTGGAACTGGTAGCGCTTGAGGGCCAGTCGCTTCCACTTGGCCAGGGAGTGGACCACTACGGCGGTGTCCTCTACGCCCCGGATGTCGAAGGAGACAGGACGCTCCACGCCGTTGAGGTCGTCGTTGAGGCCGGAGGAGGCGGCCACAAACAGGGGAGCGGACACCCGGTGCAGCCGCAGGGCGCCGCTCAGGCGGTCCTCAAACAGGCGCTTGAGCAGGCCGATGGCTTTTTGGGTTTCATAAATACTCAGCAGGGGAGAGTACCCCTGGGGAATGCTGGAATGTTCCATAAAATGGAGCCTCCTTTGTCCAGAATTGTATTGTCATGCCCGGGAAAACCCTTGGGGCAGAGTTCAATGGAACATATTATAATGCGACTTTGCAGGAATTGCAATCGCTTCTTGCCAATTTGTCCCGCGTCACGTATAATGGGACAAGTAATTTCACACCCGACGAAAAGGAGGGACAGCGAGATGAAATTTATTTCCTGGAATGTAAACGGCCTGCGGGCCTGTTTGAAGAAGGGGTTTATCGACTTCTATCAGGGGGAGAAGCCCGACTTCTGCTGCCTGCAGGAGACCAAGATGGAGCAGGGCCAGGCCGATGTGGACCTGGGGGAGGGGATTTTGGAGTACTGGAATTCCGCCGAAAAGAAGGGGTACTCCGGGACTGCCGTCTTTACCCCCCACCAGCCCCTGTCGGTCCGCTATGGTATGGGGAAAGAGGAGCACGACCACGAGGGGCGGCTCATCACCCTGGAGTATGACAAGTTCTACCTGGTGTGCTGCTACACCCCCAACTCCCAGAATGAGCTGAAGCGACTGGACTACCGCATGGAGTGGGAGGACGATTTGCGCGCCTACCTCATGGAACTGGACAAGACAAAGCCGGTCATCTACTGCGGCGACCTGAACGTGGCCCACCGGGAGATCGACCTGAAAAATCCCAAGACCAACCGCATGAACGCGGGCTTTACCGACCAGGAGCGGGAGAAGATGACGACCCTGCTCTCCTCCGGCTTCACCGACACCTTCCGCTTCCTCTATCCGGACCTGGAGGGAGTCTACTCCTGGTGGTCCTACCGCTTCAGCGCCCGGAAGAACAACGCGGGGTGGCGTATCGACTACTTTATTGTCTCCGACCGCCTGCAAAACGCCATCAAGCGGGCGGAGATCCTCACCCAGGTGGAGGGCAGCGACCACTGTCCCGTCCTGCTGGAACTGGATATTTAAGGGGGGAGCGGTATGAGACGGAAAGACCGGGAGATCCGGGATCTGGATCAACTGGAAGATATTTTAAAGGAGTGCGACGCGGTGCGGATCGGCGCACAGGACGAGGCGGGGTTGTTTATCGTCCCCATGAACTTCGGCTACCGGCTGGAGGGGGAGAAGCTCACTTTGTTTGTCCACTCCGCCCCGGAGGGCAGGAAGGTAGACGCATTCTGCAAAGGGGGAGTCGTGGCCTTTGAGATGGACTGCGGCCACGCCTTGCGCTCCGCAGATATCGCCTGCGGCCACAGCTTTAGCTACCGGAGTATCATGGGCTCCGGCGTGATCCGTCCCCTCACAGCCCGGGAGGAGAAGAAAGCTGGTCTGGGCGCGGTCATGGAGCACATGACCGGCCGGACCTGGGACTTCCCCGATGATGCGGTGGACCGCACCGCGGTATTTGCCCTGGAGGTCTCTCAGTGGACGGGCAAGGCCAACCAGGCGGGATAAGGAGGAAATCGGTATGCCGGACTTTAACAGCCAGAAATATGCCTATCCCTCCCGGCGCAACATGGTCTACGCCCGCCATGCGGCGGCCTGCACCTCCATTCCCCAGGGGGCTCAAATCGGCCTGGATGTGATGAAGGCGGGGGGCAATGCGGTGGATGCGGCGGTGGCCATGGCCGCCGCCATGCCCCTGTTGGAGCCTACGGGCAACGGCCTGGGTTCGGACTGCTTTGCCTTGGTGTGGATTGAGGCGGAGCAGAAGCTCTACGGCCTCAACGCCAGCGGCCGGGCCCCCATGGCCCTGTCTGCCCAGGCCGTACGGGAGATGGGCTTTGACCAGATGCCCAAGACAGGCTGGATTCCCACCATGGTGCCGGGGGCCCCGGCAGGGTGGGCGGAACTGAACCGCCGCTTTGGCACAAAACCCCTTGCGGAGCTTTTTGCCCCCGCCATCACCTCCGCCCGGGATGGGGTGCCGGTTCAGGTGAACCTCCAGCCCCAGTGGGAGAAGGACGCCAAGCGCATTTTGGCCGCTATGGAGCAAAACCCCGCCCCCCACGCCTGGTGGCGGCAGGTGTTTTTAAAGGAGGACGGCTCCCCCTACCGCTCTGGAGACATCTTCCGCTGGGAGGAGTACGCCCAGACCCTGGAGGAACTGGCCGCCACAGAGTGCGAGAGCTACTACCGGGGCGCTCTGATGGAAAAGATTGTGGCCTTCAGCCGGGAAACCGGGGGCTACTTCAGCGAAGAGGACTTCCGAAACTACCACCCCGAGTGGGTGGAGCCCATCTCCACTGACTACAAGGGCTATCGGGTCTGGGAGATCCCGCCCAACGGCCACGGCATCACGGTACTTATGGCCCTCAATATTCTGAAAGGCCTGTCCCTGCCGGAGCAGCGGGACTGCCCGGAGACTTACCACAAGATTTTGGAGTCCATCAAGCTGGCCTTTGCCGACACCAAGACCTACGTGGCCGATCCCCAGTACATGAAGACCCGGGTGGAGGACCTGCTCAGCGAGGAGTACGCCGCCAAGCGGCGGGCTCTGATTACGGATCAGGCACTGATGCCAGAGGCAGGGGACCCCTCCTGCGGCGGTACCATCTACCTGTGCACCGCCGATCCTCAGGGCAACATGGTCTCCTTCATCCAGAGCAACTATACCACCTTTGGCTCCGGGGTGGCTATTCCCGGCACCGGCATCTCCCTGCAAAACCGGGGGGCCAACTTCTCTCTGGATGAGCAAAGCGATAACTGCCTGGCCGGGGGAAAGCGTTCCTACCACACCATTATCCCCGGATTCCTTACCCAAAACGGCAAGGCGGTCGGCCCCTTCGGGGTCATGGGGGCGTTCATGCAGCCCCAGGGCCACGTTCAGGTCATCGTCAACACCATCAACTACCACATGAACCCCCAGGAGTGCCTGGACGCGCCCCGGATGCAGTGGATCGGCGGCAAGCACATCCAGCTGGAGCGGGAGGTGCCCGCCCATGTGGCCCTGGAGTTGGAAGCGATGGGGCACGAGGTGGAGATCGCCAACCGGAACGTGGACATGGGCCGGGGACAGATCATCTGGCGCACGGAAAACGGCCTGCTGGCCGCCGGTACCGAGCCCCGCTGTGACGGCTCCGTCGCCGCCTGGTAGGTCCTTTTCTTGAAAGAAAAGGACCCAAAAGAACTTTGTGCAAAACTTCGTTTTGCCTCTGGGGCAGAGGCTGAAGGGCAAGTGCGTAAACAAAACAGCTGCCACGGCTCTGCCGCACCAGGCGGTGTTATTGCAGAGCAAATGTTTTCAAATTTTGCATACATAGGGGCCAGTGTCCCCGAGGCAAGAAGGACCAGCCACTCAGGTTTTGCTCACCGGAACATTACCATCGGCCTCTCAGAAGTGCATCCCCCGTAATCGGGGGTCCGGGGTGGCGACGCCTATGAACACCGGCGTAAGCCAGGTGTTCATCGCAGGAGCCCCCCGGCGATCCTTTGGTTCCTTTCCCATCGTTGGGAAAGGAACTCGCCCTCCGGGGCGAAACAATGACCCAGGAAAGAAGGTAAACTTTTATGAAAATCGCAGAACTGTTCGGAAAAGGCAAGACGGTCTTTTCCTGTGAAGTATTTCCCCCCAAGAAGACCAGCCCCGTGGACAGCATTTATAAGACCCTGGACGGCCTCAAGGACATCAAGCCCGACTTTATCAGCGTCACCTACGGTGCGGGCGGCTCCAGCACGGTGAACCAGTCCACCCGTGAGATCGCCTCCATCATCCACAACCAGTACCACATCCCCGCCATGGCCCACATCACCTGTGTGGCCTGCACCAAGGGGGAGGTCACCGAGCTGCTGGCCGGCCTGAAGCAGGACGGGGTAGAGAATGTGCTGGCCCTCCGGGGCGACCGCAACCCCAACTTCCCTCCCAAGACGGACTTTGCCCACGCCGATGAGCTGGTGGCCTTTATCCGCCGCCGGGGTGACTTCGGCGTGTCCGGTGCCTGCTATCCCGAGGGACATCCCGAAAGCCCCGATCTCATCACCGATGTGCGTCATCTGAAGAAGAAGGTGGACGCGGGCGCCCAGCACCTGGTCAGCCAGCTCTTTTTCGATAACGACGATTTCTATCGCTTCCTGGAGCGCTGCCGCCTGGCAGGTATCGAGGTGCCCATCGAGGCGGGCATTATGCCGGTACTGAACAAGGCCTCCATCGAGCGCATGGTGTCTATGTGCGGCGCCTCTCTGCCCCACAAGCTGACCCGGCTGCTGGCGCGGTACGGCGACCACCCCGAGGCCCTGCGGGAGGCTGGCATTGCCTATGCCATCGACCAGATCTCCGATCTGATTGCCGCTGGAGTGGACGGCATTCATCTCTACACCATGAACAACCCCCAGGTGGCCAAGCAGATCAGCGACAGCGTGGCCTCTATCCGCCGCGTCTAACATAGGAGGTACCCCGTGATCAGCGCGCTTTCCCCTTTGGATCTGGACGAGGTACTGCGGTACATGGGCTGCCCTGCCGACCAGGCTCCCCCGGAGACCCGGGCCCTGGTGGAGGAGTGTGCCCGAGAGATGGAGGCGGCGGCCAGGCCCCGGTGGACGGGGCGGGTACTGGACATTACCCTGGAGGAGGACGGCGTGCGCCTGGAGGGCGGCCTGCTCCTCCCCGGTCAGGATCTTCGAAAGCATCTGGAGGGCTGTGAGCGGGCGGCGGTATTCTGCGCCACCCTCTCCGCCCAGGCTGACGCCCTGATCCGCCGCTGGGAGAGCCGGGACATGCTCCGGGCCCTGGCCCTGGACTGCTGTGCCACCGCCGGAGTGGAGCAGGTGTGCGACCAGGTGGAGCAGGAGATTGAGGGCCAGTTCCCCGGCTGCTCCTTTCCCTTCCGGTTCAGCCCCGGCTACGGCGACCTGCCTCTGGAACTCCAGGGGGAACTGCTTCATCTGCTGGACGCCCCCCGGAAGATCGGTCTGTGTGCCAGCGCCAGCCATATTTTAACCCCCCGCAAGTCGGTGACCGCCATTTTAGGCATCGCCCAGGGGGAGATCCAACAAACTGTACGCAGCTGCCTGAGCTGTCCCGCCCGGGAGAGCTGCCAATACCGAAAGTCAGGTGGACATTGTGGAATTTCTTGAACTGTTGAAAACTGACCGCCCCGTCCTGTTGGACGGCGGCATGGGCACCATGCTCCAGGCCCGGGGCCTGCCTGTGGGAGCCACGCCGGAGCTGGTGGCTTTGGAGCACCCCGACTGGCTGCGGGAGATCCACACCGCCTACCTGGATGCCGGATCCCAGATCATCTACGCCAACACCTTCGGGGCCAACCGGGAGAAGCTGGAGCGCACCGGCCGGAGCGTGGAGGAGATCGTCACCGCCGCGGTCACCGTGGCCAAGGAGGCGGCCGCCGGACGGGGTCTGGTGGCTCTGGATATCGGCCCCTGCGGCCAGCTGCTGGAGCCCACCGGGATGCTGGGCTTTGAAGATGCGGTAGACCTGTTTGCCCAAGTGGTCCGTGTCGGTGTGAAGGCCGGGGCCGACCTCATTGCCATTGAGACCATGACCGACCTCCAGGAGGCCCGGGCTGCCCTGCTGGCTGCCAAGGAGAACTCCAATCTCCCCGTGCTGGTCACCATGACCTACGAGGCCAGCGGCCGTACCTTCCTGGGCTGCTCTCCCGCTGCCGCCGCCCTCACCCTGGAGGGGCTGGGGGCCGATGCGGTGGGCGTCAACTGCTCTCTGGGTCCCCGGGAGATGCCCCCCCTGGTGGAGGAACTGCTGAAGTGGACCAACCTGCCCATCGTGCTCAAGCCCAACGCCGGCTTGCCCCACCCCGACGGGTCCGGCTACGACATCACCCCCCTGGAGTTTGCCCAGAGCCTGGCCGCTCTGGCGGACATGGGAGTGAAGGTGTTCGGCGGCTGCTGCGGCACTACGCCGGAGTATATTGCCCTGCTGTCTAAGGAACTGGAGGGTAAGACCGTGAAGGCGGTCCCCCGCCATGTCCCCGCCGCCGTGTGCAGCGCCACCCAGGCGGTGCCCATTGACCGGGTGCGGGTGATCGGCGAGCGCATCAACCCCACCGGCAAGAAGCTGATGAAGGAGGCCCTTCGTCGAGGCGATGTGGACTACATGCTGGGACAGGCCCTGGCTCAGACCGAGGCGGGAGCCGACATCCTGGATGTGAATGTGGGTCTGCCGGAAATTGACGAGGCGGACATGATGGTGCGCACCGTCAAGGCCCTCCAGGGGGTCACCGACGCCCCACTTCAGCTGGACTCCACCGAACCCAAGGTGCTGGAGCGGGCCCTGCGGGTCTACTGCGGCAAGGCCATTGTCAACTCGGTGAACGGAGAAGGGGCCTCCATGGAGGCCATCCTGCCTCTGGTGAAGAAGTACGGCGCTGCGGTGGTGGGCCTGACCCTGGATGAAAACGGCATCCCCAAGACCGTCCAGGCCCGCTTTGACATTGCCAAGCGCATTCTGGAGCGTGCCCAGGAGATGGGTATTCGGAAAGAGGACGTGTATATCGACTGCCTCACTCTCACCGTCTCCGCCGAGCAGGAGGCAGCGTCCCAGACTTTGGAGGCCCTTCACCGTGTGAAAACTGAGCTGGGCCTGAAAACCGTACTGGGCGTGTCCAACATCTCCTTCGGCCTGCCCGCCCGGCCCCTGGTGAACCAGAACTTCCTCACCATGGCCATGTCCGCCGGGCTGGACCTGCCCATCATCAACCCCAACGTGGATGCCATGATGGCGGCGGTGCGGTGCTTCCATCTGCTCACCAATGTGGATACCGATGCCCGGGAATTTATTGCCGCCTACGCCAATGCCTCTGTGTCCACCTCCATCACCGCGGGCAACAGCCCGGCGGCCGCCCCCCAGAGTACCGGCCGGTCCCTGAAGGACCTGGTGATCGCGGGTCTGAAGGGGGAGGCGGGACAGGCCACCCGGCAGCTGCTGGAGACCACCGCCCCCATGGACATTGTGGATAACGTGCTCATCCCGGCCCTGGACCAAGTGGGGGCCGACTTTGAGCAGAACCGGGTCTTCCTGCCCCAGCTCATCCAGTCCGCCGGAGCGGCCCAGGCCGCCTTTGAGGTCATTCGGGAGAAGCTGTCCACCGGTGAGGGGGGCAGCGTCAGCCGGGGTGTTGTAGTGCTGGCCACTGTGAAGGGGGACATCCACGACATCGGCAAGAACATTGTGAAGGTGCTGCTGGAGAACTACGGCTATACCGTCATCGACTTGGGCCGGGACGTGGACCCCGCCGCCGTGGTGGAGGCCGCCCGGAAGTATGAGGCCCCCCTGGTGGGCCTGTCCGCTTTGATGACGACAACTCTCAAAAGCATGGCCCAGACCATTGCCCAGCTCCACGACGCGGGACTGCCCTGCAAGATCATGGTGGGCGGCGCGGTGCTCACTCCGGACTACGCCAAGGAGATCTCCGCCGACTTCTATGCCCGGGACGCCAAGGAGAGTGTGGATATCGCCAAGCAAGTTGTGGGATAATGGGTAGAAAGCTTGCCTTTTTCCCCGAAAACTGATACAATATTCTCCGCCCTTTTCCACAAAACCGTGGGAGAGGGTGGAGAATTTTGTGTATTGGCCTCCGGGCCGAATATAGGAGGCTTATGAATATGGGAAAGTCAGGCGCCGGAAAGCGGACGGAAAAACGGCCGCTGCTGGAGACCGGAGCAGGCAAGGTGCTGTTTGCAGCGCTGGTGCTGCTGGTGTCCTGCGCCGCAGGCTACTGGTTCTGGCAGAGCCAGCAGCCGGAGTATTTCTATTATCGCAATATGCAGATGACCGCCCTGGACGGGGTAGACCGGAACGTCTATGACTCCGAGGCGTTTGTCCAGCAGGAAAACGGCTGGATTACCTATGAAAAAAATGGTACCAAGGCCCTCCAGGGCATCGATGTGTCCGTCTATCAGGGAGACATCGACTGGCAGACAGTGGCCGATTCGGGGGTGGACTTTGCCATCATCCGGGTGGGCTACCGGGGTTACTCCCAGGGGGCCATTCAGGCAGATACCAACTTCCAGAAAAACATGGAGGGAGCCCTGAAAGCGGGGCTGGATGTGGGCGTGTACTTCTTCTCCCAGGCCACCACAGTGCGGGAGGCGGAGGAGGAGGCTGACTTTGTGCTGGAGGCCATCCGAAACTACCCCGTCACCTACCCGGTGGTTTTTGACTGGGAGTTTGTGGACGGGCAGCAGGCACGCACCGACGAGATGGAAGGGGAGCACATGACCGAGTGTGCCAAGGCCTTCTGTGAGCTGGTGTCCGCCGGGGGCTATACCCCCATGGTCTACTTCAACCAGGAGCAGGGCTACCTCTACTATCAGCTGGACCAGCTGGACGGGTTCTCCTTCTGGCTGGCGGAGTACGACCAGAAGCCTGACTTCTTCTACGACTTTGAGATGTGGCAGTACACCCACACCGGAACGGTGCCGGGGATCCAGGGCAATGTGGACCTGAACCTGGCCTTCCGGGATCTAGCGAAATCCTAAAACAGCAAACCCCGCCGTGAGGAATTTCCTCGCGGCGGGGTTTTTCCTTATCCCTCCAGAATGGTCTGGGCCAGCTGGTCGGCAGTGCGGTCCACCAGAGAGAAGTCCACATAGGGGTGGTAGAGGGCCTCCAGATCGTCGTGCATGGCCTTGGCCTGGGACAGAGAGGCTACCGCCTCCTCCATGAGGGCCTCGCTCACCTTCTGGGCAAAGCGGATACGAGGACGGCTGCGGCGCATGAGATCGCTGCCTACGCCGGTCTCCACCCGGATGCGCCGCCAGGGTTTCTCCGGCAGAGGCTGATCGGGGGAGGTGGTGAGGAAGGCCAGACCGGCCTGGGGGATGAGTAGGTGGGCCAGGCGCTGGGGCGCCATGGGATCGGGGCAGGCCACCACGTCGTAGCCCTTCTCCACCGCCCCGGAGAGAAGCTGGAGGAGCATGGGGTGGGCCAGACCGCAGCGGTCGCTGAGCTCGTAGATCTTGGGACACTGGAGAAGGGCCGTGTCATAGAGGGTCATCACGCCCTTGTGGGTGACCGCGCCCAGAAAGCGCTGCTTCACCTGTCCGGGCAGGGCGGGGCGGGCCTTCAGCTCCCGGCTGAGGATGCCCCTGGCCCGCTTGGCAAGTCGCTCCTCCATGGCGGGGGTGGAGAGGGTGGCCCTCAGATCCTCCTGAATAGCGGCCGCCGCCCCCAGGCACCGGTAGGCCCGCTGGTAGCAGGCCTTGTAGCCAGTCATGCAGGACATGATCTCGCCCTTAATGTCCTGGAGTTCATCCCGCCGGTAGCCCCGGCCCAGGTTCACGTACTCCTCCACCACGCCGGGATACTTGGGCTCTACCACATGGGGGGCAGTGCCGTCCACCATGGCCACCCCCAACTGGGGCAGGAGAATGGCGTCCAGGGAGTCGGGGTCACCGGAGCACAGGGTGTACTCTACCGTCTGCCCCGCCTCCTCCGCCCGGCGGGCCACCTGACGCATGAGGGTAGACTTGCCGCAGCCGGGACCGCCCTTGATGATGTAGAACCGATTGGCCCGCTCGGCAGGGAGCAGGTGGTCATAGAGGGAGTAAAAGCCAGAGGGAGAGTTGGCCCCCAGAAAATACTGGATGTGTTTTTCATCTGCCATTGAAACATCGCCGTCCTTTCCAAATCTGCCTCAGACTATGCCGGTTTGAGCCCATGGGTGAAAAAGAGAAGGGAAAAAGATAAAAAATCCCGGCCGGACAAATAATGAGGTGTGATAGCGATAGCGGCAAAAAGCTAATAAAATCAATGGTTTTG
>CABVDR010000036.1 GCA_902497145.1 uncultured Oscillospiraceae bacterium | reverse complement strand
CCCGCCTCCCCCCGCTGGGGGGCGTCGCCCTTATAGCCCAGCTGGAAGATGGGGGTGGAGACCGCCATGGTCTCTTCCACCAGAGACTGGGCTGCCTGCTCCGGCTCCTGGGGCCCGTAGTCCCGCCCGGCGATGGGCCCCGCCTCTTTGGGCAGAACCTCCCGGGCAATGGCGCAGATCTTCTCCGCCTCCACGGGACCTGCCACACACAGGACCATATTGGCCGGGTCGTAGAAGGCCTTGTGGCAGGCGTAGAGGGTGTCGGGGGTAATCTGGGCAATGGACTCCACACTGCCCGCCACGCTCAGGCGGATGGGGTGGTGGGCATACAGGGCGGCCATCAGGTTGGTGAACACCT
This sequence comes from uncultured Oscillospiraceae bacterium, assembly GCA_902497145.1. Lineage (GTDB taxonomy): Bacteria > Bacillota > Clostridia > Oscillospirales > Oscillospiraceae > Lawsonibacter. The sequence goes on along the minus strand of CABVDR010000036.1, from coordinate 26,322 downwards.
TCCAGTCCGGGTTGTCCTGGATCATGCCGATCTCCTGGCCGATGATCCCCCGCTCCTTGTCCACGCTCTCCTGGGTAAACCAGGGCTGGGAGACAAAGGAGAGGAGGATGCGCAGGTTCTCCTCAAACTTCTCGGTGGATTCAAAGTAGTAGCCTGTGATGGCGCTGGAGGTAAAGGCGTTGGGACTGGCTCCGTTGGCCGCCAGGTCCTGGAGGGCATTCCCCTCCTTGGTGTCAAACATCTTATGCTCCAGGTAGTGGGCCACTCCGGCGGGACTGTCCGTCCACACTCCGTCCAGACAGAATCGCACATCCATGCCCCCGTAATTGGTGGCAAAGAAGGCATAGCCCTTTTGAAACTCCGGCTTGGGGAAGACGCACACGGTCAGGCCGTTTTCCAGCTTTTCCCGGTACATCCGCTCCCCTACCCGGTCAAATGTCCGCTGTTCCATGTCAGTCCTCCCGTCCTCTCAGGAAATAAATGGTGTCCAGCTCCAGCTTCTGCGCGGCAGCGGCCACTTGCTCCTTGGTTACCCGGCGGATCCCCTCCACCAGCTCCTCGATGTCGGTGTCCAGGCCCGCGGCACTCTGGCCCAGCCAGAACTCCTCCAGCCGCCCCTGGTCGTCCAGGGTGCTGCGGTGGCCGCTCACCAGAATGCTGCGGGTCCCCTCCAGCTCCCAGTCTTCCATCTCGCCCCGGCGGATGGACTCCAGCTGAGCTAAAATCTCGGTCCGGGCGGTGTCGTACTTGTCAAACTCGATGCCGGAGGACACCATCAGCAGCCCCTTCATCTTCTCCAGGGTGGAGCTGGCGTAGTAGCACAGGGACAGCTTCTCCCGCACATTTAAAAAGAGCCGGGACATGGTGGTGCCGCCGAACAGGGCGTTGAGCACCACCAGGGCGGGGTAATCCTCCTCCCAGCAGGTGATGCCGCCAGTGCGGAAGCCCATGGCCAGCTTGCCCTGGGTCACGTCCAGCCGCTCCTCCACATACCGGGGCTCTGTCCCGGCATGGAGGGCCACCTCGCACGCCGGACACACCCGTTCTCCGCCCTCCGGAAGTCCGGTCAGAGCCTGGCGCATGGCCCGCTCCACCCGCTCTGGCTGAGCGGATCCGCAGTAGTAGAGCTCAATTTGGGCGGTGGAGAGCAGATTCTGGTACCGCTCCCACAGGCTCTGGGGGGTAATGGTCTCCACGTGGGCCACGTCGCCCAGCTTATCGACCCCGAAGGACTCCTCCCGGCACATCTCCTCCACCAGACGGTGGGTGGCGTAGCGGCGCTTGTCGTTCATCTGCCCCCGGATGCGGGCAATGAGGTTCTCCTTCTCTCCTCGGGTATAGTCGGGACAGAAGCACCCGTCCTGGGTATAGGGCCGCAGCAGCAGCTCTCCCAGCAGGGCGGCCGCCCCCTCCAGGACGGTCTCCCCCTCCAGGGTATAGGCGTCGTCCAGGAAGCTGGCCACAAAGCCCACGCACTGGGTCTCCCCTTTTTTCCGCACCACCGGCTCGATGGCTCCGCCGTACAGTTCGTCCAGAGCTGCCGACAGGGACTCCAGGTCGGGGTGCTGCGCCGTTCCCTGGCGCAATACCGCCGGAATCAAAGCGTTTTCTGCCGCTGTCTCCGCCTTCAGCGGGGCCATCAGGGTCACCGACAGGTAGGCACTTTTGAACTTGCCCGTGTGGATGCTCCGCAGCCACACCCCGGGCATCAGCTCCCGCCGTGTTACTTCACTCATTATAAAATAGTTCCTTTCTTTCGGGATCGCTCCCGCAGGTTTCTATCTGGGGGACGCCGCAGCGTCCTGATTCAATGCAACATATCATACCATGCTTTTCAGGGAAAAGCAAAACTTTCCTCTCACCCATCCGCCTCCCATTCTGCCCCCACTCTAGGGGAATATACCAAAATCCAGCCCAGTTTCTACCCATTTTTCAGGTTGACAAACGGACATAAATATGGTATGATTCCGCTTGTAAAGTTTTTGAGCTTTACATTATCAAGAGAGGAGGCCCCCCTTTGAAGAGTCAGGCTTATCGTATGGCTCTGCTGTACGACTTTTACGGCGACGTGCTTACCGAGCGTCAAAAGGAATTTTATGACCTCTACTACAACGAGGACCTCTCTCTGGCTGAGATTGCGGAAAACAACGGCATCACCCGGCAGGGTGTGCGGGATGTGATCGTCCGGGCGGAGGGCATCCTCACCGACCTGGAGGACAAGACCGGTCTCATCAAGCGCTTTCACGCCATGCGGAAACAGCTCCAGGAGATCGAGCAGGCCGCCGGCGAGATTCTCGAGCGCTCTGCCCGCTACGACGACCCCCAGCTGGAGGCCCTGGCCCACAAAATCCAGGACACCGCCAAGCTGATGGAGAAGGAGTAACCCATGGCATTTGAAGGACTGACCGAAAAGCTCTCCGCCGCCTTTAAAAAGCTGCGGGGCAAGGGACGGCTGTCCGAGGCCGACGTGAAGGAGGCCATGCGGGAAATCCGTCTGGCTCTGCTGGAGGCCGACGTCAGCTACAAGGTGGTCAAGCAGTTCATCGCCCAGGTCACTGAGAAGGCGGTAGGCGCCGACGTGCTGGAGGCCCTGTCTCCCGCCCAGATGATCATCAAGATCGTCAACCAGGAGCTTACCGACCTGATGGGCGGCACCAGCGCCAAGCTGGAGATCGCTTCCAAGCCCCCCACCATCGTGATGATGGTAGGCCTTCAGGGTGCAGGTAAGACTACAAACTGCGCCAAGCTGGCCGGTCTGATGAAAAAGCAAAACGGCAAGCGGCCCCTGCTGGCCGCCTGTGATATCTACCGCCCCGCCGCCATCAAGCAGTTGGAAGTCGTGGGCCAGCAGCTGGACCTGCCTGTCTTCCAGATGGGCCAGGCCAACCCGGTGGACATCGCCAAGGCCGCCATCGCCCACGCCAAGGAGCACGGCAACGACATGGTGTTTCTGGACACCGCCGGCCGCCTCCATGTGGACGAGGAGCTGATGGACGAGCTGCGGGCCATCAAGGCCGCCGTGGAGCCCACCGAGATTCTGCTGGTGGTGGACGCCATGATCGGTCAGGACGCGGTGAACGCCGCCAAGGCCTTTGACGACGCCCTGGACATCGACGGCGTGGTGCTCACCAAGCTGGACGGCGACGCCCGAGGCGGCGCGGCCCTCTCCATCAAAGCCGTCACCGGTAAGCCCATCAAGTTTGTGGGCGTGGGCGAGAAGCTGGATCAGATCGAGGTCTTCCACCCCGACCGCATGGCCAGCCGTATCCTGGGCATGGGCGATGTGCTCTCCCTCATTGAGAAGGCGGAGCAGAACTTCGACCGCCAGAAAGCCCTGGAAATGCAGGAGAAGCTGCGGAAAAACAAGTTTACCCTCACCGATTTCTATGAGCAGATGGCTCAGATCAAAAATATGGGCTCTCTCAGTGAGCTGGCCGGGATGCTCCCCGGCGTGAAGGCCTCCGATTTGGAGGGAGCCAACATGGACGACGGCATGCTCAAGCAGATGGAAGCCATTATCCTGTCCATGACCCCCTACGAGCGGGAAAACCCCAGCACCTTGAACTCCAGCCGGAAAAAGCGCATTGCCGCCGGTTCCGGCACCCAGGTGGTGGATGTGAACCGCCTGCTCAAGCAGTTCGAGATGCTCCAGCTCATCACCAAGCAGTTCTCCGGCGGTAAGATGCCCCGGAACATGCGCAAGCTGATGGGCAAAAAGGGCGGCTTCCCCGGAATGGGCGGCGGAATGCCCGGCCTGCCCTTCTAACTTTCCCCGTTGGTGAAGCGTGGTACACGCTTTCCATATATGAAACAAATTCTTTGGAGGTGAATATAAATGGTCAAGATCAGACTGCGCCGTATGGGCGCGAAGAAGGCTCCCTTCTACCGTATCGTGGTGGCTGACTCCCGCTATCCCCGTGACGGCCGTTTCATCGAGGAGATCGGCACTTACAATCCCGTCGTCAACCCCGCTGAGCTGAAGGTGGACGTGGACCGCGCCCAGGCCTGGATCAAGACCGGCGCTCAGCCCACTGAGACCGTTCGTGATCTGCTGAAAAAAGCCGGCGCACTTTAAGGCTGGAGGTCTTGCACAATGAAAGAGCTTCTGACCTATGTGGCCCGGAATCTGGTGGATCATCCGGAGCAGGTGTCCGTCACCGAGATTGAGGCCGACGGCGAGACCATTCTGGAGCTGCGGGTGGCCCCGGAGGACACCGGCAAGGTGATCGGCCGCCAGGGCCGCATCGCCAAAGAGATCCGCACATTGATTCGCTCCGTGGCCCAGCGGTCCGGTAAGCGCGTCTCGGTGGAGATCGTTGATTAAAGGGCTTTACAAAAACGTCTGGCGCAGGTTTTTCCTGCGCCAGTGTTTTTATTCCAAAGGAGGTACCCGCGGATGAAAGAGCAATATCTGGAAGTGGGAAAGGTCACCAACGTCCACGGTCTGATGGGCGAGGTTCGGGTCCAGCCCTGGGCCGACTCCCCCGACTTTCTGTGTCGTTTTAAAACTCTCTATGTAGACAAGACCCACTGGCCCATCGAAGTGGAGCGGGCCCGAGTCCATAAAAATATGGTCATCATCAAGTTCCACGGGGTCACCGACGTAAACGGCGCCCTGGCCATGCGCAACGCCATCCTCTACATCGACCGCAAGGACGCCAACCTCCCCAAAGGCAGCTTCTTTTTGGCTGACCTCTATGGCCTGGAGGTGCGGGACGAGGCTACCGGCGAGGTACTGGGCAAGGTGGCCGACATTCTCACCCCCCCTGCCAACAATGTGTATGTGGTGCGGGGCGGCAAGCGGGAGATCATGATTCCCGCGGTGGACCAGTTTGTCAAGGAGATCAATGTAGACGAGGGCTACATGAAGGTAGCTCTCATCGAAGGTATGTAAAAAAATCGCTTCCCGGCGGGAAGCGATTTTTTTATTCCTCGATCTGGACAGGGACACCGTTAAGCTCTACGCCCTCCTCCACCCGCACCAGGATGTACTTGACCCCGTTGAGCACCCGGGTCTGGACCAGGTCGCTGCGGTCGGGGTTCACCTTAATGGTCACGTCGGCGGTCTTTAGCTCCACCCGCTTGGGATCCACCAAGTTTCGGGGGCTGAGCTGGGCGTCCGCCCCGAAAGCCTCGTCATATTTGCCTTCAAAGGCGTCCATATGTTCCTGGGAGACGCCGTTGGCTGCCAAAGCTTGGCGCACCTCCCGCTTGCCCACCACCAGAGGCTCCGGCTCGTGGCTCTCCTTGTGGTCCTCCATCAGGCCGCACAGCTGATCGTGGACCGCCTGGACCACCTGGTAGCTGCACGCCTCCCCCAGGGTATCGGAGAGCACCGAGGCAAAGGTGGCCTTCTGGGTCTCGGCAGGCATGGGGGCGGGGGTGTGGAACAGGGCATCAATCAGGGCTTCATGGACATCCTGCACGTCTTTGGAATAGTACAGGGCGTTATAGAGATTGGTGCTGCGGTCGTCAAAGGCGGGGAACAGAAAGCCCATCTCAGGCTGGGCCACCACCCAGTCGGGGGACAGGTTGTGGAATTGGTTCTCCTGCACCGAGTAGCTCAGGGCTGGTTTCGTCTCCTTGATGGGGCAAATGCTGCACAGGATGTAGGAGTAGACCTCGGAAGAGCTGTCCTCCAGCTCCTCCCCGTCCTTGGCCTTATAGGGCACATCGTAGGCGTCGTGGACCAAGAGGACCAGATAGTTGGTCTCCAGCTCCACCCCGCCAATGACCTTCTGGAAAAATTCCTGCATCGCCTCCTCGTCCTGGAGCTGGGAATTGCGCAGAGTCATGAGCAGCTTGTGCTCTGCCCCGCTCACCACCTGCTGGGTCTCAAAGGTGATATCCAGCAAATTTTTCCCCAAGGTTCCCGACAGAGTCTTTTTTAGCAGGCCCAGAATCTTGTCGTTCTCCTCCTGAGTCATGACCCCCAGGGACTGGTCAAACTGAGAGATGATCTCCCCGTTCTGATTGACATAGCACCCACGCACGTGGGAAATGCCGCTCCGGTCCTGCCGGAAGCGCCGGCGGAGCTCCGCCACTTCTTTTTCGTTCATGGAGTTTCCTTTCCTTGCCTCCCGGCATATGGGCCGGGACCGTTCTTTTGTCGCGGAGCTTATTATACCACAAAACCGTTGCCCCGTCCCGGGGAATTTGTCCCCCACTTGCTTTTTTGGAAAAATGCGGTACAATACGGGTGAGGTGTTCATAATGAAACTCGCAGTAACTTATGAAAACGGCCAGGTGTTCCAGCACTTCGGCCACTGTGAACAATTTAAACTCTATGAGGTGCAGGACGGTAAGGTAGTCTCCTCCCAGGTGGTCAGCGCGGTTGGCAGCGGCCACGGCGCTCTGGCGGGCTTCCTCCAGGGACACGGCGTGGACACCCTGATCTGCGGCGGCATCGGCGGCGGCGCACGCACTGCCCTGGCCGAGGCGGGGATCCAGCTCTACCCCGGTGTCTCTGGCGACGCGGACGGCAAAGTGGCCGACCTGCTGGCTGGCAAACTGGCCTTTGACCCCGACACCCAGTGCAGCCACCACCACGAGGAGGGCCATGACTGCGGCAGCCACTCCTGTGGGGAGGACAAGCACGGCTGTTCCGGAAACCACTGATCCTTTTCTTGAAAGAAAAGGATGAAAAGAACTTTGTGCGAAACTTCGTTTCTCCTCGTTGACACACCGGACTGACGTGCAGGTGGTTTCGTCGGAACTGCTCAAAGGCGGTATTTCACATGGTATCTTACCTGATACGCCAAAAATCCGTGACTGGAATTCCAGCCACGGATTTTTTATGTGCTTTGGGTCATGTCGGTGTAGTCGGAGATCACCTGATGAGTTGCTCCCCCGTCCTCACCAGGCTGTCCTACATACACCAGATACAGGTGCTCCTCCTCTGCTGCCCGGAGGACGGCCGGGTCGGTGGTAAAGACCGCCGTGGCCCGTGGAGCCGTGCGCAGACGCTTGACCGTTTTGTGGTACACCTGGGGATCATTCACCCCGGTGCCATGCTCCTGAGCCTGCATCACTCCCCGGAAATAGGAGGCAAGCCCCGCCTGATCCAAGGCAGTGCGACACTCATCCAGAGGCTGGGCAGTGACACCGTACATCCAGACCCCCTCCATCTTCATCACGGACAGAAATTCTTTCACCCCATTCCGGGGCGCTCCCGTTTCATCCAGCAGAGCGCCAGGCAGGTGAAAAATGGCTCCTTGCAGCCGCATGTTATTTTCCTCCCTTTCGGAATTCATCCCAGCTTACTGGCCGCAGGCCGTCTCGGGTCCACAGGTTGGTGTGGGTAAAACCTCCCGCCTGAGCTAACTCTACCGCTTGGTCAAAGCCAAAGCACAGCTGAGGGGCGTGGTGACAGTCGGAATTGAGGATGATCTCCCCGCCAAACTCTCTGAGCTTGCGCAGCAGGGCATTGCCGGGGTAGGGGGTGGTGCGGTAGCCCCGGGCCACAGCCCCAGTGTTGATTTCCAAGGCCACTCCCTGCTTTACCACATACTCCAGGACCTCCAAGGCTCGGCGGAGATATCGGGGACTATCCTCATCGATGGCATGGACTTGCTCATTGAACTTGGTAACCAGATCAAAGTGTCCAATCCACTGGCATCCCGTTTTCCGGGGCAGGTCGGCCACCAGATCGTAGTAGGCGTCGGTATAGCGGTACCAGTCGCCGCCGAAGTACTCGTCCACCGCCCGCTGGCTGGCTTGAGCGCTTTCGTCCACATAGCAGGCTACATTCCCCTGCTTCACACAGTGGACGGAGCCAATCACATAGTCCAATCCACCGGGATTCTCCCCAAAGTAGTCCAGCTCCATACCCACAAAGACTTCCATCCGGCCCCGGTATACCTCCTGAAGCTTTCGGGCAGTCTCCAGATAGATGGGCACATTCTTTCTTGGCAGGCAAAAATCCTGCCCGTACTCCTCAAAGCTGTGGCCGGAAAAGCCGAAGTGGGTCAGGCCCAGGGCGTAGGCCGCCGCCGCCATCTCCTCCAGGGTGCTCTTTCCGTCATCCAAGGTGGAATGGGTATGAAAATCGCCAAGCAGCATGGTGGATCCTCCTTCCATGGTACGTTCTCAAATCATGTGGGCATGTTTACAGTCTCTCCCAGGCAAGGGCAGAGGCGAAACAAAGTTTCGCAGAAAGTTCTTTTGCCTACTTTTCTTTTAAGAAAAGTCGGAGGCCATTTTTTCCTGCTTCACCTTGTGGTCGATGACGTGGCGGGAAGCCAGCTCCGCCTTAATCTCGTCTAACGTAATCCCAGAGGCCACCATCAGCACCATCACGTGGTAGGCCAGGTCGGCGATCTCATAGACCGTCTCCTTGTGGTCCTGGTCCTTGGCCGCGATAATCACCTCGGTGCACTCCTCCCCCACCTTTTTCAGGATCTTGTCCAGCCCCTTTTCAAACAGATAGGTGGTATAGGAGCCCTCAGGACGCTCCTGATTGCGTCCCTCCAGCAGGGCATAGAGCCCCTCATAAGAAAATTCACTCATGTTATTCTTCCTCGCTCTCATAAATTGGGTTGCCGTCAAAGCAGGAGTCGGTGCCCAGGTGGCAGGCAGGTCCCTCTTTGTTGACCCGCACCAGCAGGGCGTCTTTGTCGCAGTCGGCCCGCAGCTCCACAATGTGCTGGTAGTTGCCGCTGGTCTCCCCCTTGAGCCACAGCTCCTGGCGGGAACGAGACCAGAAGCAGGTGAGCTTCCGCTTTAAGGAGATTTCCAGCGATTCCCGGTTCATATAGGCCAGGGTGAGCACCTTGCCCGTCTTGGCGTCCTGCACGATGGCGGGGATCAGCCCCCGGTCGTCAAATTTCAAGGTATCCAGATCGATCATAGCCGTACACACACTCCGTTTCGTCTCAGCTCCGCCTTCAGATCGGGGATGGCCACCTCGCCGAAGTGGAAGATGCTGGCCGCCAGACCGGCAGACAGCTGGGGCAGCTCCCGGAACAGATCCACAAAATCCTGGACTCCGCCCGCGCCGCCGGAGGCGATGACCGGCACCTTGACGATGGCGCTCACATCCCGGAGCATCTCAATGTCAAAGCCCTTCTTCACTCCATCGGTGTCAATGGAGTTGACCACCACCTCGCCGGCCCCCCGGTCCACGCCCTCTTTGATCCACTCCAGGGCGTCCATCCCGGTGTCCACCCGGCCGCCGTTGAGGAACACGTGGTACTTGCCGTCCACACGCTTGGCGTCCACCGAGAGGACCACGCACTGGTCGCCATAGCGCTTGGCGGCCTCGCCGATAAGCTCGGGCCGCTTGATGGCCCCGGAGTTTACAGACACCTTGTCCGCCCCGCAGGAGAGGACCCGCTCAAAGTCCTCCACGCCGTTGATGCCGCCTCCTACGGTGAGGGGAATGAAGATGGTGGATGCCACAGCGGTGAGGATGTCGGTAAAGAGCTTCCGGCCCTCAAAGGAGGCGGTAATATCGTAAAAGACCAGCTCGTCCGCCCCGGAGCGGGAGTAGTAGTCGGCCAGCTTCACGGGGTTGGACACATCCTGGAGGTTCAGAAAATTGACTCCCTTCACCACCCGGCCGTCCTTGATGTCCAGGCAGGGAATGATACGTTTAGTCACCATACTTATCCCTCCATTTCCTTCAGAGCCGTTTTCAGGTCCAGCGCCCCGGTGTACAGGGCCTTGCCCAGAATGGCCCCATAGAGTCCCAGCTCCTTGAGGCGCGTTAAATCCTCCCGGCTGGACACGCCGCCGGAGGCGATGAGATCCAGGGCAAACTTCTGGGACAGCTGCCGGTAGAGGTCCACATTGGTCCCGGCCAGCATCCCGTCCTTGGACACGTCGGTGCAGATGACGGTGCTCACACCCAGCCTGCACAGCTTGGCAAAGAAGTCCTCCACGCTCTCTTGGGCGGTCTCCAGCCAGCCCTTGATAGCAATTTTCCCGTCCTTGATGTCCACGCCCACGGCGATGTGGCTTCCGAATTTCTGCAAACTCTCCTCCAGAAAGGCGGGGTCGGTCACCGCCTTGGTGCCCAGAATCACCCGCTCCACTCCGGCGTCCAGATACTTCTGGATGGTGTCTAGGCTGCGGATGCCGCCGCCGATCTCCACCTTCAAGTCAGTGTCTTTGCAGATGGCCTTGATGACGGAGTAGTTGGGGGTAGATCCATCCTTGGCCCCCTCCAGGTCCACCGTGTGGAGCCACCGGGCTCCAGCCTCCTGGAAAAGCCCAGCCTGGGCTACCGGGTCGTCGTGGTAGACCGTCATCTGGGCGTAGTCCCCCCGGGTGAGGCGGACTACTTTTTTCTCATACAGGTCAATGGCAGGCAGTAAAATCATGGGTTTACCTCCATTGGCAAAATGCCTTCAAAATTTTCAGTCCCACGTCCCCGCTCTTCTCCGGGTGGAACTGGGTGCCGAACACGTTGTCCTTCTGGACGGCGGCGGTGAGCTCCGGGCCGTATTCCGCCGTGGCGGTGCAGCAGTCCCCGCAGTCAAACCCGGCGAAGGAGTGGACAAAGTACACGTGGTCCCCCTCGTTGAGGTCGGCAAAGATGGGGCTGCGCGCCCGGTCTTTCGGGAAGTGCAGGCCGTTCCAGCCCATATGGGGCACGTCCAACTCCGCCGGGATCACCGGGCGGATGGGGCGCACCTCCCCGAGGATGAGCCCCAGACCCTGGTGTTCTCCGTACTCAAAGGAGCGTTCCAGCAACAGCTGCATGCCCAGACAGATGCCCAGCAGGGGCTTTCCGGCGGCGGCCTGGTCCAGCACCACCTGGAACATGCCCGTCTCCCGCAGCTTGTCCGCTGCATCGCCGAAGGCGCCCACGCCGGGGAGGATAATGTGGTCGGCCTGATTGAGCACCTGCTGGTCCCGGGTGACCACCGCCTCCGCCCCGATGGCAGACAGCGAACTTTTCAGGGAGAACAGATTGCCCACCCCGTAGTCGATGATGGCGATCATGTTCCTGCCTCCTTTTCATCAAAGCGGATGTCTACCGCCCGGGCGTGGGCGGTAAGGCCCTCCTTCTTGGCAAACAGGCTCACCTGCCGGTACTCCTTCTCCAGGGCCGGGCGGGTGTAGTAGCTGAACTGGGACTTCTTGATGAAGTCATCCACCGACAGGGGGCTATAAAACCGTGCAGTGCCCGAGGTGGGCAGAGTGTGGTTAGGCCCGGCAAAGTAGTCCCCCATGGGCTCCGGATTCCACCGGCCCAGGAAGATGGAACCGGCGTTTTTAATTTGACTTAAGTAGTCAAAGGGGCTGTCCACGCACAGCTCCAGGTGCTCCGGGGCGATGCGGTTGGCCACGTCGATGGCCTGCTCCAGATTGGGGGCCACGATAATCTTGCCGTTGTTGTCGATGGAGGCCCGGGCGATCTCCTCCCGCTCCAACAGGGGGATCTGCCGCTCCAGCTCCTGGGCCACCGCCTGGGCCAATTCCCGGCTCTCGGTGACCAGCACGGCGGAGGCCATCTTGTCGTGCTCCGCCTGACTTAAAAGATCGGCGGCCACAAAGGCGGGGTTGGACTTGCCGTCGGCAATGACCAGCACCTCGGAGGGACCGGCGATCATGTCGATGTTCACCTGTCCAAAGACCTGCTTTTTGGCCTCGGCCACATAGGCGTTGCCGGGACCCACAATCTTGTCCACCTGGGGAATGGTCTGGGTACCATAGGCCAGGGCGGCGATAGCCTGAGCTCCGCCTACCTTGTAGATCTGGGTGACACCGGCGATCTTAGCGGCAGCCAGGATGGCGGGGTTCACCTTGCCGTTCTTCCCCGGGGGGGTGACCATGACGATCTCCCCCACCCCGGCGATGTGGGCAGGGATGGCGTTCATCAGGACGGTGGAGGGGTAGGCGGCAGTGCCGCCGGGGACATAGATGCCCACTCGGGCCAGGGGCATGATCTTCTGCCCCAGGATGACCCCCTCTTTCTCCTCCATAATGAAGCTCTGCCGCTTCTGCTTGGCGTGGTAGGCCCGGATGTTTTGTGCTGCCTGCTCCAGGACCGCCAGAAACTCCGGCTCTTCCTCGGCCAGAGCCTCGTCCAGTTCCTGCTGGGTGACCGCCAGAGCGGACAGCTCCACCTTGTCAAACTCCCGGGCGTAGTGGTAGAGGGCGGCATCCCCCTCTTCCCGTACCCGACGGATGATCTCGGCCACCGGCTGGGACACGTCCTTCACCGCATCGTGGCGCAGGAAGATATCCTGGTCCCGCACCTCATTCATATCATAAATATTAATCATAGGCCGCCTCACAGATCCCGTTCCAGCGCGTCCCGCAGCCGGATGATTTCCTCATGTTTAAATTTGTAGCTCACCTTGTTGCAGATAAACCGGGCGCTGATATCCACGATGGTCTCCAGGGGGGCCAGGTGGTTCTCCAGCAGGGTCTTGCCCGTCTCCACAATATCCACGATCACATCGGACAGGCCCAGGATAGGGGCCAGCTCGATGGATCCGTTTAATTTGATGATGTCGATGTCCCGGGAGCGGGAATCGTAATATTCCGTGGCGATGTGGGGGAACTTGGTTGCCACCCGCAGCTGCCGGTTGGGGTCGTCATAAAAATCCTCGGGACCGGCCACGCACATGCGGCACTTGCCCATCTTCAAATCCAGCAGCTCATACACATCGGGGCGGTACTCCAACAAAATGTCCTTGCCCGCGATGCCCACATCGGCGGCGCCGCGCTCCACGTAAATACTTACGTCGGAGGGTTTCACCCAGAAGTACCGCACCCCTTTTTCCGGATTTTCAAAGGTGAGCTTCCGGTTCTTCTCCAAAATGGAGGGACAGTCATACCCGGCGGCGGCCATGCGCTCGTAGGCGCTCTCTCCCAGCCGCCCCTTGGGCAGGGCTACGTTGATCATACCAGCACCTCCTCGGGTTTCATGCCCCGGACATAGCGCGCTTCCTTGCGGCAGCGCACCCCTTCCACCGGGTCGCCCTGCCGCTGACAGCGGACACCTAACCCTTTGGCACGCAGAGCCTCCACAAAGGCGGCCAGCTCGGCCAGGTCGGCGTCAGGGCCGTAGGTGAGCATCAGGTCGGCGTCATACTGCTTCTCCCCGCCGAAGTAGGGCTCCAGGCGGCCCATGTACAGGGCAAAGCCGATGGCCCCCACCTGCTTGCCCATCTTCCGGGGCAGGTTGTCATACCGCCCGCCGGAGAGCACCGGAAAGGGGATATTTTGCAAAAACCCCTGGAAGATGACCCCGTTATAGTAGTCCATGCTGTTCACCAGGGAGAAGTCCAGGTGGACCCGGTCTCCCAGACCAAAGCCCTCCAGGATAGAGGCCACCAGGGACAGCTGCCGCAGGGCCTCCCAGGAGGCGTTGTCCCGGGAGAGCTGTCCGGCCTGGTCAATGCCCTCCCGCAGGGGGGCGTAGATGGCCATAAGCTGGGTGATGGTCTGGGCGTTCTCCCCGGTAATCAGCCCCCGGTCAGCCAGAGACTGGACGCCGGGGGCGTTCTTCTGGGCGATGAACTCCAGCACCTGCTCCCGCACCTCGCCGGAGAGGGTCATGCCATCCAGCAGGCAGCTCACAAAGCTTACGTCGGACAGATCCAGCACATAGTCTGGAGACAGGAGTTCCAGGGACTTAGCCGCCAGGGCGATGACCTCGGCCTCGGCGTAGGGGTCCAGCTGGCCTACCGACTCCACCCCTACCTGGAGGATCTCCTTAAAGGTGCCCCCCATGTCCCGGTAGACGTTCTCGTTGTAGTAGACCTTCTCGCTGCTGCCATTGTTGTTCTTCATAATGGACAGGGTAATGTCGGGCTTGAGGGCCTTTAACGCGCCGTCCACATCGGTAAAGGTGATAATATGTCCGCTTTTCAAAAAGTCCTTGTTTTGGGCATACAGGTCGTAATCCTCAAACTTGGACATGCGGAACTTGCGGTAGCCGTACTGCTCGTACAGCCCGTTGAGTCGTTCTTCCAGCATTGTCAATCCTCGCTTACAGCATCCCTTTGGTGGATGGAATTTCCGTTTCAAACCGGGGGTCGATGGCCACCGCCTGACGAAGGGCCCGGCCCAGAGCCTTGAAAGCCCCCTCTACGATATGGTGGGAGTTGCGGCCGCAGACCTGGCGCAGGTGGAGGGTGAGTCCCGCGTGGTTGGCGAAGGCCTCCATGAACTCATACACCAGCTGGGTATCAAAGGTCCCGATCTTCTCGGTGGGGATCTCCAGGCCGTCGTAGTAGCCCCCCCGGCCGGAGATGTCGATGGCGCACAGGACAAGTGCTTCATCCATAGGCAGATGGAGGGAGGCGTAGCGGTTGATGCCCCGCTTGTCCCCCAGTGCCTGGGCAAAGGCGTCCCCCAGGGCGATGCCGATGTCCTCCACGCTGTGGTGGTCGTCCACCTGGGTGTCGCCGTGGCAGGTGACCTCCAGGTCCAGCCCGCCGTGGCGGGCCAGGAGGGTGAGCATGTGATCCAGAAAACCCACGCCGCTGTCCACCGTGCTCTTCCCGGTGCCGTCCAGGTTCAGGGACAGGCGGATATCGGTCTCATTGGTTTTCCGGGCAACAGCAGCGGTTCTCATAGCAGTTCCTCCAGCTTCTCTAAGAAAATATTCATCTGCTCTTGGGTGCCGATGGTAATGCGATTATAATCCCGGATGGGGTCCTTGTCAAAGTGGCGCACCAGCACGCCCCGCTCCTTGAGGCCCCGGTAAATGGCCCCGCCGTCGGTGCCCGGCTTCCTAGCAAAGAGGAAATTGGAGCGGGAGTCCAGCACGGTAAAGCCCAGCGCCTCCAGCTTCTCCTTGGTGTAGGCCCGGGTGGCCATGATCTTCTTGCAGTTTTCCGTATAGTAGTCCTGCTCGGCGATGGCCTGCACCCCCGCCCGCAGGGTCAGACGGTTCACATTGTAGGGGTTGGTGGAGAACTTCACTGTCTCCAAATCCTGAATGAGTTCCGCGTTGCCGATGGCATAGCCGAGGCGGGCACCCGCCATGGACCGGGACTTGGAGTAGGTCTGCACCACCAGCAGGTTGGGGTAGGTCTTGGTGAGCTCCACGCAGCTCTCGGCGCCGAAGTCCACATAGGCCTCATCCACCACCACCACGCTGTCCGGGTTAGCCTTGATGATGCCCTCCATCTCGTCCCGGCTCAGGGCCAGGCCGGTGGGTGCGTTGGGGTTGGCGATGACGATGGTCTTGTTGAGGCCGTAGTAGTCCTTGGGGTCAATGGAAAAATCGGGCTTCAAGGGGACGATCTGCACGGGGATGTGGTAGAGGTCGGCAAAGACGGGATAGAACCCGTAGGTGATGTCGGCAAAGGCCACACCCCGGCCGTCGGTGGCGTAGGAGAGGAAGGCAAAGTTCAAGGCCTCATCGGAGCCGTTGCCCACATAGACGTTCTCGGGCTCCACCCCGTAGTAGCCCGCCAGGGCCTTTTTTAACTCCTTGCACTCCGGGTCGGAGTACAGGCGCAGGTCGGCGGCCTCCTTATTGTTGAGGGCAGCGATCACCCCGGCCGAAGGGGGATAGGGGGACTCGTTGGTGTTGAGCTTCACGTACTGCTGATCCTGGGGCTGCTCGCCGGGGGTGTAGGGCGCCAGGTTTTTCAACTGGGAGCTAAAAAAGGTGGACATAGGACGGCCTCCTTGTTTTCATTTCATTAGTTCGCTAAAGTGATGATGTAATAATAAACGCTGTCACCCCATTTGTCAAGCCTCCCTGTCCCGTTTTGGAAAAACCGTTGCCATATTTTCCGCCCCGTGCTACCATACTATTAAAAATGCCGGGGCTGCGGCCCCTTTTATCAGGAGGTTCCTATGTCAAAAAGCAAGTCTATCCCCCAGCGAGATGCCATCCCTCAGGAGTATACCTGGAACACCGCCGACCTCTACCCCAGTGATGAAGCCTGGAAGGAGGAGTTCCAGACCCTGAAAACCCTCACCCAAAAGCTGGAGGGCTACGCCGGCCGTCTGGGGGAGAGCGCCCAGACCCTCTATGACTTTGTCACCCTGGAGCAGCAGGCCGGGGAGATGCTCAGCAAGCTTATGGACTACGCCCAGCGGAAAAGCGACGAGGACACCCGGGTGGCCGCCTACCAGGCCATGGTGGGGCAGATCTCCACCCAGTATGTGGAGCTGGTGCGGGCCACCGCCTTTGAGGTGCCAGAGCTGCTCGCTCTGCCCGAGGAGCGGCTGGAGGCGTTTTATGCCCAGCTGCCCGAGCTCACCCTCTACCGCCGCTATTTTTACAACATCCAGCGCCGCCGCCCCCACACCCTCTCCCAGGCCGAGGAGCAGCTGCTGGCCGCCGCCGGAGAGCTGTCCCAGGCCCCCGACGACATCTTCTCCAAGCTCACCGACGCCGACCTCACCTTCCCCGACGCGGTGGACGCCCAGGGGCAGGCCCACCCCCTCTCCAACGGCTCCTATACCCTGCTCATGTCCAGCTCCGACCGAACCTTGCGGAAATCTGCCTTTGAAAACCTGTACTCCGTCTACGGCGGCATGAAAAACACCCTGGCCGCCACTCTGGCCGCCCAGGTCAAGCAGCTCCAGTTCTTCTCCAAGGCGCGCCGCTACCCCAGCGCCCTGGCCGCCTCTCTGGACGGCACCCACGTGCCCGAAGAGGTGTACCACAACCTTATTTCCACTGTCCGGGCCAATCTGGACAAGATGCACCGCTATGTGCGTCTGCGGAAAAAGCTGCTGGGGGTGGAGGAACTCCACATGTACGACGTGTACGCCCCCATGGTCTCCGGGGTAGAGGCGGAAATTCCCTATGAGCAGGCCAAGGAGACCGTCTATCAGGCGGTGGCTCCTCTTGGCAAGGAGTACCAGGCCATCATCCGTCAGGCTCTGGACAACCGGTGGATCGACGTGTACGAGAACGTGGGCAAGCGCTCCGGCGGCTATATGTCCGGCGCTCTAGTCCACCCCTATATTCTGCTCAACTACCAGGACGACCTGGACAGCATGTTCACCCTGGCCCACGAGCTGGGCCACGCCGTCCACTCCTACCTCTCCAACCGCACCCAGCCCACCGTCTACCGGGACTATGTGATCTTCGTGGCCGAGGTGGCCTCCACCTGCAACGAGGCCCTGCTCATGGAGTATCTGCTCAAGCAGACCGACGACAAGCGCCGCCGGGCCTGGCTCATCAACCACTTCCTGGAGCAGTTCAAGGGCACTTTGTACCGCCAGACCATGTTTGCTGAGTTTGAGCTGCGCATGGGCGAGCTGGCCGCCCAGGGGGAGACCCTCACGGCGGAACTTCTCAGCCGGGAGTACCAGGCCCTCAACGAGGCCTACTTCGGCCCCGACATGGTCTCCGACCCCCAGATCGCCCTGGAGTGGTCCCGGATCCCCCACTTCTACTACAACTACTATGTCTTCCAGTACGCCACCGGCTACTCCGCCGCCATCGCCCTGGCCAACCGTATTCTCACTGGCGGACCCCAGGCGGTGCAGGACTACCTCACCTTTCTGTCCGGCGGGTGCAGTCAGGACCCCATCGACCTGCTGAAGGGGGCCGGGGTGGACATGGCCTCCCCCCAGCCCATCCAGGACGCACTGGACCAGTTCGGCCGTCTGTTGGACGAGATGGAAGAATTGATGGACTAAAAATTGAGCCGTTGGAACCTAGGTTCCAACGGCTCTTTTATTTCAGGCGCAGGGATTTATAGAAATCCAGGGTACTGAAGCCCCGCTCCAGCTGGGTGAGCAGGTAGGCCTCGGCCACGTCGGCAAAGACGGACAGGCTCTTTTCCTCCAACTGAAAGGAAAACAGGCGTTTGGGATCTCCGTAGGCCACATGGCGCATGGCGGCCAATGCCCCCTGGTCCAGCGGCATGGACACCCCGTCCCCCACCTCGCTGCGGCAGCTGGCGCAGTGGAGCACCCCCTCCCGCAGGTGGAACCGGGGTTCCTCCGGCTGGCAGCCGCACACGGCACAGGCATCCAGCACCGGCTCATACCCCGCCAGACACATGGCCCGCAGCTCAAAGGCCCCCTTCACCAGAGCCAGAGGCCGCTCCAGCCGGTCCAGGGCGTGGAGGCCGTTCAAAATGAGAGACAGCATCTCCGGACTGGGCAGCCCCTCCAGGGCCAGGGCCTGGGTCACCTCTCCAAAGTAGCAGCCCAGGGCAAACTTGTCCAGATCCTCCCGCATGCCCCGGAACTCCCGCTCTACCTCCGCCTCCTTCACGCTCCAGCGGCCCTGGTACTCATAGAGAATAAAATCCGACCACACCAGCAGCTGACTGCCCGCCGCCAGAGGGCTCCCCTTGCGGCGGCAGCCCCGGGCGGAGGCGGTGAGCTTCCCCTGCTCCTGGGTAAACAGGGTGAGGATCTTATCCGACTCCTTGTAGGCTGTCTCCCGCAAAACCAGGGCCTTGGTGTGCAGATGCATGGCAAAACGCTCCTTTTATGTAAGATGGGCCCGCTCCAAATGGAGCGGGCCCCAGTCTCACTGCCACGGCGGCGGCAGCGAGGAAATGGTCTCCCCGTTTCGGGGCGGCAAGGGAGGGTCGAAACGGCCCTGCGGCTTCTCCCGCCGGGCGGCCAGGTAGGCCTGAGGCAGCCCGGTGGCAAAAAACAGTTCCCACATTCCATCCATGTCCGTCCCTCCATCTCTGTTTCTGGTTCTAGTATGGCGGAAGGCGTCGAAATTATAGATGGAAGGTTTTGTTTATTCGTCCCGGTATCCGAAATTGTGGATCAAATTAATATTATCCCGCCAATTTTCTTTTACCTTGACCCAGGTCTGGAGGTATACTTTGGTGCCCATAAACCGCTCCATGTCCTGCCGGGCCAGGGAGGACACCTTTTTCAGCATGGAGCCGCCCTTGCCGATGATGATGCCCTTGTGGCTGTTCTTCTCGCAGTAAATGGTGGCGTCGATCTCAATGACCTCGTCGTCCCGCTCGGAGAACTTAGTGATCTCCACGGCGGTGCCGTGGGGGATCTCCTTGTCCAGACAGAGAAGCAGCTTCTCCCGCAAAATTTCCGCCATCATCTGCCGCTCTGGCTGGTCAGACACCATGCCCTCGGGGAAGAGCTGGGGGCCGTTAGGCAGGAAGCCCTCCAACACGTTCAGCAGCTCCTCTACCCCCTCGCCGGTTTTGGCAGAGATGGGCACCACAGCGGTAAAGTCGTGGGCCTGGGTGTAGAGCTGGATGACCTCCAGCAGCTTCTCCTTGTGCTCCAAAGTGTCCACCTTGTTGATCACCAGCACCGAGGGGCAGCCCAGAGTCTTGATGCGGTCGATGAGCTGCTGCTCCGGGGCACCGATGTTAGGGATGGGCTCCACCAGCAGCATCACCCCGTCCACGTCGGCCACGCTCTCCTTGACTACATTCACCATATAGTCGCCCAGACGGGTACGGGCCTTGTGCAGGCCAGGGGTGTCCACAAAGACAAACTGGCACTCCCCCCGGTTCAGAATCGCGCTGATGCGGTTGCGGGTGGTCTGGGGCTTATTGGTGACGATGGCCACCTTCTCCCCCACCAGAGCGTTGGTCAGGGTGGACTTACCCACGTTGGGCCGTCCGCACAGGGTGATAATACCGGATTTTTTGATTTCCATAGATTGATCCTCAACTTTCTTTCTGCGGCTTGAGCAATTTGCCGCGCTTTATTCCCGCACAATGCCCAGCGTGCCCAGGATGTCCTCCTCCCGCTGGCGCATCTGCTGTTTCATAGGGCCCTCGTCCATGTGGTCGTAGCCCAACAGGTGGAGCACCGAGTGGACGGCCAGATAGCTCAGCTCCCGCTGCACGCTGTGGCCGTACTCCTCCGCCTGGGCCTGGGCCCGCTCCAGAGAGATGCACATATCTCCCAGAGGCACCCGGCCGGTGGCCGGATCCTCGTCCTCCTCCCCGGGCTTGTCCCCAGGCTGGAGGTCGAACATGGGGAAGGAGAGCACGTCGGTGGGTCGGTCCACCCCCCGCATATCCAGGTTCACCTGGTGGATGCCCTCGTCATTGGTAAGCAGGACATTGATCTCACAGGGCAAGTTCACGCCCTCTGCCTCCAGGGCGGCGGTAATCACCCGCTCCAGCAGCTGCTCTACATCGGCAGGGCAATCTACCTCGGTCTCCAGGATGATCTGATGCTCCATCTGCTCCCCCTCCTTTATCGTCTGTCCTTCTTATTTTTCCGCTCTTCATCGATCTCATAGGCCTTGATGATCCGCTGCACGATCACATGGCGGACCACGTCGCTCTCGCTGAGACGGCAGATGGCGATGTCCTCCACGCCTTTGAGCACCCGCATGGCCTCCTTCAGACCGGACACCTTGTCCCCAGGCAGGTCGATCTGGGTGATATCGCCGGTAATGACGATCTTGGAGCCAAAGCCCAGGCGGGTCAGGAACATCTTCATCTGCTCTCGGGAGGTGTTCTGGGCCTCGTCCAGGATGATGAAGCTGTCGTCCAGGGTACGGCCGCGCATATAGGCCAGGGGAGCTACCTCGATGTTGCCCCGCTCCAGATACTTCTGATAGGTCTCCGGACCCAGCATGTCAAAGAGGGCGTCGTACAAGGGCCGCAGGTAGGGGTCTACCTTGGACTGCAAGTCGCCGGGCAGGAAGCCCAGCCGCTCTCCCGCCTCCACGGCAGGCCGGGTGAGGATGATGCGGTTGATCTCCTTGGCCCGGAAGGCGGCCACTGCCGCCGCCACCGCCAGATAGGTCTTGCCGGTACCGGCCGGGCCGATGCCCAGGGTGACCGTGTTCTTCTGGATGGCCTCTACATACTTCTTCTGGCCCAGAGTCTTGGCCTTGATGGGTTTCCCCTTGGCGGTGATGCACAGCACACCGGCAGACAGCTGCTGCACCTCCTGCTCCCGGCCCTCCCGCACCAGCTGAAGGACATAGCGCACATTCTGCTCGCCGATGGCCTCCCCCCGGGCGGCCAAGCCCATCAGGTTCTCGATGGCGTGTACGGCAAACAGCACCTGCTCCGGGTCCTCCCCGGACACCTTCAGCTGGGAGTCCCGGCTGATCACCGAGACCCCCAGCTCATGTTCGATCAAACGGATATTCTCGTCAAAGGAGCCAAAGAGGTTGATGGTATCCTCCAAGCGCTCCAAGCTGATGGTCTGTTCTGTCATTGGTCAACTTACTCCTGTTCGCCGGAGGAGCCCTCCTCCGGAATTTCCCGTGTGCTGGGCGTCTCCAGGCCAATCTCCTCCTGGCACTCGGCGCTCAGCGTAACCTCCAGCATCCCGTCCGTCACCCGGGCGGTGACGTTTTGGCTCAGCACCTGTCCGTCCGGACCGATGAGATCCTGCAGGCGGCGTTCCAGCCCCTCCTCCACTAGAGCCTGGGCTGCTTCCACATCCACGTCCACGCTCTGCATCTCATAGCCGCGGCAGCGCTGGGCCGTAAGCATCATGGGCAGGCGCTGTCCGCCGGGGAGGTCTCCCTGGTACACCGTGGTTATTTTATCATAAGAGTCCCATGGAATGCTACTGTTTCGGAAAAAATCAAAGTAAAATCCAAAAAAGCTCACCGACCATAAGGTACGCTCCTCTCCGGTGTACGCCTTCACCTGGGCCTGGAGAGGGATCACCCCCCGCAGCGTGCGCCAGGTCCTGGCCCACACCCGGCCCCTGGCGTGGGTCTGGTAGTACCGGGTAGGCAGGTCACTGTATTGGGGCGGCGGCATGCTGACCAGGCCTGAGATGAGTACCTCCCCCTTGGCCACCGTATCCCCCTCTGCCACCAGGGCCTCCCCGCTGAGGGGCTCCACCTGGAGGATGATCCCGTCGGCCTGGGACACCACGTCGTAGTACCCTTCCTCTTCTGTGATCTCCGGGGCCTTCACCGCCTCCCGCACCACCACCTCCAGCCGAGTACCGTAGAGATTGATGGACATCCAGGACAGGTCCGGCAACTCCAGCAGAGCCCGCTGGGCGATCACCTTTCGGTCCAGCCCCGGACCATACACCCCTGGGCGCACCCCCTGCTGCCGCAGCTGGGAGAGGATGGCGGCGGTGGATACCTGCTCGTTGCCGGTCACCTGGATGGTGAGGATAAACCGGGAGAGAATACACACCGCCGCCACGCTCAGGGCCAGCCCTACCAAGAAGGCGTAGCGCTTCCGAAACCGGCGCAGGAAGGCGGGAAGCCCCCGGCTGCCCTCCACCTCAATCTCGCACCCCACCCGCTCCGCCAGCTTCTCCAGCCGCCGCACCTTCTGCCGCAGCGTAATGAGCCGCAGGGCGTGTTCATCCACCCACTCCAGACCCCAGCAGGGCACCTGCTCCTGGGCACACAGGTTCAGCAGCCGCTCCGGAAAGGGTCCACGGGCGGTGAGGGTCACCGTCCCCCGCAGGAGATTTTCCACCTGCCTCATGTACTCCCTCCTACTCCATGTGGATGTCCATAATCTGCCCGGTAATGAGCAGCTCCAAGCCAGTCATGGCCCGCAGCTCCAGCGCCCGCCCGGTGACCCGCACCACATAGGACCCGGCACTGATGTGGATCTCCTCGCTGCCATAGGCCAGAATGCCCTTATGATTTTCCATGCGCAGCTCCCCTGTTCCCACCAGCTCCAGTCTGGGCACTCCCGCCACCGCGTCCGCAGGCAGGTCCAGCAGCTGGGCGGTCTTCTCCAACAGGCTTCCTTTTCTGCCCGCCATACCATCACCCTTTCCCACTATTTCTATGTTCCAGGGGACAAAAACATGCGGCCGGCGGACAACTCTCTGTCCGCCGGCCGCTGGCCGTGTTCTACGCTATGTACTTATACCGGCCCCTGCCGGAACCGCTGGATCATCTCATGGGTCAGAGACACCGCCGAGCCCCCCTCAGGCAGGTCCGCCCGGTCAAACCAGGTTCCCTCCCCCAGCTCATCCAGCTGGAGGGTCACCGTCTCATCGTCGGTGTCCAGATCGCAGTAGAAACCGGAGAGAAGGCTGCTGGAAAAGCTCCAAGGCTGGCTTTTGTAGAACCGAATGTTCTTTACCGGCAGGCCCACCTCCTCCATGACCTCCCGTCGCACCGTGTCCTCCAGGGGCTCGCCGATCTCAGCAAAGCCGGCAATGAGGGCGTAGTTGCGGTAAGCGCCCGGGCGGGAGTACTTGGTGAGCAGCAGCCGGTCGCCGTGGGTCACCGCCACAATGACGGCGGGGGAGATGGTGGGATAGACCAGATTGCCGCAGGCGGGGCAGCGCATGGCCCGCTCCACCTTGTCTGGCTCCATGGGCTTTCCGCACCGGCCGCAGAAGCGGTGGTTTCCGTACCACTGGTGCAGCTGGCTGGCGGTGATGCCTGCAAAGGCCAGCCACCCGGGCTGCATGGTACGGAAATGGGCGTCTTTTACCGGTAGAGCCGCCTCCAACACGCTCTGGGGCACCTTCCGTCCCCAATGGAAGGCGACATCATCAATGCGGAAGAAGTAGGTGGTCTCCAGCGGCGCGCCGCCGGTGAGGGCGGTGACCTCCTCCCAGGTGAAGGGCTCACCGGTGGCGGCGGAGAGCAGGGTGCTGCCCTCCTGATAGAAAAAGACCCGATCCCCGTCCTTGGGCTGGGAAGGGTGATAGGCATTGTCGTAGTGGTGTGGGGCAATATCCTGGATCATAGGTTTCCCTCTTTCTCTGATTTTGGAACAAATTCGGGAGTTTTTACCCTGCTATTATGACCCAGGGCACGGGCGCTGTCAACCATTCTCCGGTAAACTTTCCTGAGCACGGAGGGTGACGGCCACCAGCTCCGGACCGTTCCACAAACGAGGGAAGGGGGTTCCGTTGCCCAGCCCTCGGCTGACCACCACCTGGGCCTGCCCGGCCGTATGGACTCCAGCGGTGATCTGGGGCAGCAGCCCCTGGTCAGGGGCAAAGACCGCCCCAATCACCGGCAGGCGCACCTGGCCGCCGTGGGCGTGGCCGGAGAATACCAGATCCGCTCCACTGGCGAAATACGCATCCAGCAAACTGGGGCGGTGGGACAGCAATACATGGTAGGTTCCATCCACAAACAAACCCTTGGCTGTCTGTGCCATGGCCTGGATGGCCTCCGTCCGGCTGCCAGGATAGGCGTTCACATCCTTCACCCCCACCAGATTCAGGGCTGCACCGTGGTAGTCCAGCACCACGCCCTGATCCTCCAGGATGGTAACTCCAGCCTCCTCCAAGCCTTCACGAAGACGGGCATAGTCCGGGTTATCCACCTCGTGGTTGCCCCGGACAAAATAGGTGGGCGCAAAACGGACGGCCAGGGCCGCTGTGGAAAGAGCCTGGGTAAAATCCCGGTCCTCCCGGTTCACCAGGTCGCCGGTTATCACAATCAAATGGGGCTGAATCTGCTCCAGAGCCTGTTCCAGTTCCTGCTCCAACTTTGCGCTGTGCAGATCAGCGATCTGGACGATCCGATATCCGTCCAGCCCCTCCATGCCCCGGGGCAGAGTGATCTCATATTGGCTCACGCCCAATGCACTTTGCAGCGCCCAGACGCAGGTACCCAAAAAGGCCGCTCCAGCCAGGATGGCTCCGCCAAACAGCACCCTCTTCTGTTTTTTCTTCATTCCGCCTCCTGCTCCGCCTGAATCCACAGGCCCATGTTTTCTTCTAATATGACCCGCATGGGGCCCTGCTCCATTCTGACCTGACAGCGGCCCAGGCTGTGCTGTTCCAGATCCCACAGCTCCACCGTCACCCGATCCGTGTCCGCCACCTCAAACCCGTAGGACTCCCCCCGCTCCAGAGGACTCCCATTTGCCATGGCAACTCCCTGGCTCTCTTTGTCTGAGCTGACGGTAATAGAGCCGATGATGGCGGTACTGTCATTGTATACGATGAGATCCGGCTTTTCCTCCCCCAACGGGCAAGCCGGCCCGGAACAGCCGGACAACGCCAGGACCAGCAGCCCGGCCAGCAGCATAGATCTTTGCTTCATTCTTGTTCTCCTTGTCTCAGCAGTCTACTTCCAGGACATATAAAACTCCGGAATCCGTGTCCAGCATAGCAAAGGTGCAGTTTTGCATCACCGGATTGGGGTAGCAGACCTCGCCATACCGCTCTTTGTACCGGTCCCGGTAAAACCAGAACCCTTCTGTGTTCTGAGGAAGCACACCCAGCGTCTGTCCATGGTCCGTCCAGACCGACTGGAACTGCTCCATCCAATCTTCCTCTATCGGAAGAGGTTTCCACTGCTCTGCAATAGACTGCACCGCATTCTCCCCCGCCTGAGAATCAGGAAGCTTCACGACTGCGGTCAGAATCCCGTCGCCGTGGAAGCCGCCGTGGCTGTCCTCACAGACGATCTCCGTTCCCGCTGGAAAGGACAGCCCCAGCCGGCTCTCCAGGTGTCCCTT
The DNA here is from genome assembly GCA_902497145.1 of uncultured Oscillospiraceae bacterium. GTDB lineage: Bacteria > Bacillota > Clostridia > Oscillospirales > Oscillospiraceae > Lawsonibacter. The sequence continues at coordinate 1,054 of CABVDR010000036.1, read as the reverse complement.
GATCCCCGACGCACCCGAAACGGTCCATAAAGCGGCACATACCACAATCACTGCAGCCGGTATTAAAAGAAAGAAGCGCTTTTTCATGTGTCCTCCTATTCGTCTGCTCCTCAGAATTTCATCTCAAAATAGTACCAGCACGGAGCCAACTGTTCCACATAGCAGCGGTTATCCCCACCATCTTGTTCCCAGAGCCAACCTTCGCCGTCAGGGATCGCTCCCTCCATAGACATTCCCTGAAATCCAACCAAACGATTGTCTGCCACATAATTTACACCCCAATACCGGGTGGACGAACCAAATCCCCACCCGCCATAGTCAAAGCTGACTACATCGTCAAACCGGCATACATCCTGCCAGCCAGCAGGGGCATTTCCTTTTTCTCCTGCTAAAACCTGTTCTGCTGTCTGGGTCAACTGTTCCAAATCTGCGCAAAACTGCCGTTCCACCCGGGACTTTTGCTCTGCCTCCCAGGGTGCGTAAAGAAAAGTAACCCCTGCCACTAAGACGCAAACTGCTCCAAGAAGTTTCCAGCGCCGCTTCATAAGGTCTCTCCTTTGTTTCAGATACCTCTGTCATGCATTCTGTGCTTATTAATCCGGGCACAGCCGTTTTTCCACTTCATATGTAACATAGACGGTTTCTGTTCCCTTGAGCAACGGTCCCACCCTGGGGTAATATGCAAAACGTGTTCCAAGAAACCCCTGGTCCTCTTCCACCAAAGCGTTTCCCTCCCAGACAATATCCCGTTCCGGCTGATAAGAAAGCGCCGCCAAAAACATTCCCCACCAGCCGCCGATTAGCAACTCTGCAACACATAGCAGACACATCATGTGAAAGAGCCATTGCTTTCCTTTGTACATACATCCCGCAGCACATATGGGAATCGCCAGGCATGCCAGGATCATAATGCTCAGGAAACACGTAACCACCCAGCTGCGCCAAGCCAAATCGAATTTTTCCAATACGTTGTTCCCACCTAGCCAGATCACCAGAGCGCCAACCAGCACCCCCATCGCGCTGATCCCAGCCCGCCGAAATACACCGTGGGAGG
>CABVDR010000035.1 GCA_902497145.1 uncultured Oscillospiraceae bacterium | reverse complement strand
GCTGGAATAGCTCAGTCGGTAGAGCAGCTGATTCGTAATCAGCAGGTCGCGTGTTCAAGTCACGTTTCCAGCTCCAAAAAGGCCCCTTATCTAATGATAAGGGGCCTTTTTGTATTAGAAAAATAAGAAGTAACGCGCGGCAGCGGGAGAGAAAAAGTTTAAAACCGTGCCAGGAAAACTCCGGAAAACAGCGCGCGAGCATTAGAAAGCCCAGGTGTTGTACCATGCAGGCAAAGATCCATACGTCCCAGGAGGACATCTTTCGCAGCCTTCCCGTTCCCACCGCACTGCGGAAAATGATTGTCCCGGCCATCTCCAGTCAGCTGATCGTGCTGATCTATAATATGGCCGACACCTTTTTTGTGGGGCAGACCAACAACCCCTATATGGTGGCAGGTACGTCGCTGATTCTGCCGGTGTTCAATATCACGCTCTGCCTGGCCGGATTGGCGGGGATCGGCGGCGGCTCCCTTATTTCCCGTCTGCTGGGACAGGGACAGGAGGAAGAAGCCAGACGGGTCAGCGCCTTTTCCCTGTATCTGGGTCTGGCCTTCGCGGCATTGTTTGCAGCAGGCATCGCCATGTTTATGGAGCCGATCCTGAATCTGCTGGGAGCGGGAGAAAACACCTACGTATACGCCAGGCAGTACGCCCTGTGCGTCATTGTAACCGGCGGGATCCCTACCGTCCTCTCCAATGTGCTGGCCAATCTGATCCGCAGCATTGGCCGCTCGAAGGAGGCCAGTGCGGGGATCATCCTGGGAGGCCTTTTGAATATTGCCCTGGATCCCCTGTTTATGTTTGTGATCCTGCCGGACGGTTACCAGGTACTGGGCGCCGGACTTGCCACCTGCATTTCCAACTGCACCGCGTTCCTATTCTTTGTGGCGGTTCTGCTGCGGATGGGAAAGAAGTCGGTGGTCACCTTCTCGCCCAAGGGGGGCCTGCCCCGGGGAGGCAGTGTTTTGGCGGTGTTTGGGGTAGGAATTCCCTCCGCCATCACCAGCTTCCTGTTTGACTTGGACTATGTGGTCATTGATAAGCTGATGGTCTCCTACGGTGATCTGGCTCTGGCTGCTGTGGGAATCGTGCTGAAGGTGGAGCGCTTCCCGCTGAATGTGGGTATTGGTATTTGTCAGGGTATGATGCCGCTGGTGGCCTACAACTACTCCGCTGGAAATAAGCAGCGGATGGAGGATACCATCCGGCTGGCCAGACGGCTGGGACTGGTCATCGCGGTAACCAGCATTGTACTGTACGAGCTGTTTGCCGTCCAGTTCTCCCACCTGTTTATTGAAGACGTGCAGACGGTGGAGCTGGCCTCCCAGTTTTTGCGCATCCGCGTGCTGGCCACGCCGCTGATGTTTATGAGCTTTTTCACCGTTTATCTGTTCCAGGCCTTTGGAAAGGGACAGATTGCCCTGTTTTTAGGGGTGACCCGGTGGCTGGTGTTCAATATCCCCATGCTGTTTCTCCTGAACACCATGTTTGGAATGTTCGGAATCGTCTGGTCCCAAGCAACGGCAGATATCCTGACCGTTGCCCTGTCGCTGTATGTGTACCGGAAGTACCGTCCTTCTGTGGAGACAGTGCAGGGAAGGGAATAGCAACCGGAGAATGATGAAAAAAGCACGCGGAAAAGCGTGCTTTTTTCTGTAAGTCAATAATAAAAACAAAAAGGACATCCATTTGGATGTCCTTTTTGTGGTGCGCGAGGCGGGAGTCGAACCCGCACGCCCTTGCGAGCACTGGCACCTGAAGCCAGCGAGTCTACCAATTCCACCACTCGCGCGTGGGCTGGAATTGCGCCTTGTTCAGCGCGAGGATTATATTATCACAGCCCCCAAAAGATGTCAAGAGATTTTTTAAAAAATTCCTGCCCCAGCACGGATAAATAAAACGCGGAGTCCGATCATATCTTTGACAGAGAAGATTTGTACCGGTCAGGATTCCAGGGAAAAGATTCCGTACTTGAGGGGCTGGTAAAAATATGGTATCATAAGGATAACGCAGCGCAGGGGAAAGGTGTGTGTGTCCCCCAACTGCAGTGTACCCCAGGCCTTGGCCTGAAAAACATGGGGGAATAGGAGTGTTGGTATGAAAAAATTGGTAAGTAGTCTGCCCTTCCGACTGTTGGTCGGCGTTGTTGTGGGCATCGCGGTAGGCCTGGTGGCCAACGCGACTGTGATGCAGGTGATTCTCACCATCAAGGAGCTGCTGGGTTCTTTGATCAATTTCTGCGTGCCTTTGATCATCATTGGGTTTATTGCGCCTTCGATTACCCGTCTGAAGAGCAATGCCTCCCGGATGCTGGGCCTGGCTTTGGTGCTGGCTTATACCTCCTCCGTATGTGCGGCCCTGATGTCCATGGGCGCGGGCTTTGCCATTATCCCCAACCTCTCCATCCAGTCTGCGGCGGAGGGACTGCGGGATACCCCGGAGCTCCTCTTTACCCTGGCCATTGACCCCATCATGAGCGTGATGTCCGCTTTGGTGTTTTCCGTGCTGGTGGGCCTGGCGGCTACCTGGTCCAAGGCCACCGTCATTACCAACGTGCTGGAGGAATTCCAGCGCATCGTGCTGGACATTGTGACTCGAGTGATCATTCCCATTCTGCCCTTCTTTATCGCCGGTACCTTCTCCGGTCTGGCCTATCAGGGCACCATTACCAAGCAGCTGCCCGTTTTCCTGATCGTCATCGTCATTGTGATGTTGGGCCACTATATTTGGCTGGCCGTTTTGTACGGGGTGGCGGGGGCCTATTCCGGCTCCAACCCCTGGGAGGTGTTGCGGCACTACGGCCCTGCCTATCTCACCGCTGTGGGCACCATGTCCTCCGCCGCTACCCTGGCTGTGGCTCTGCGGGGTGCGAAGAAGTCCAAGGTGCTGCGTCAGGACCTGGTGGACTTCGGTATCCCCCTGTTTGCCAACATCCATCTGTGCGGCTCGGTGCTCACCGAGGTGTTCTTTGTGATGACCGTCAGCAAGGTGCTCTACGGTACCCTGCCCTCCCTGGGCACCATGGTTCTCTTCTGCTTCCTGCTGGGCATCTTTGCCGTGGGAGCCCCCGGCGTGCCCGGCGGCACTGTGATGGCCTCCCTGGGTCTCATCATCAGTGTGGTGGGCTTTGACAACACCGGTACCGGCCTGATGATGACCATCTTCGCCCTCCAGGACAGCTTTGGCACTGCCTGCAACGTGACCGGCGACGGCGCCCTGACCCTGATGCTCACCGGTTATGCGAAAAAGCATAACATCGCAGAGGTCAAAAACACCGAGGTTCTGTAAAACACCCCACGGAAGCGCCCGGCATTGCCGGGCGCTTTTTGTATACCGGCGGCAGGACAGAGAACACTAACGGAGAAGTGTTCACATTTCTGCCCTTGAAGGGGAATAAAAAGGGTGATACAATCACCCCAAGAAGGAAAAATGAGGTGAAAACATGGCACAAACGGTCTATTTCGGCGGCCCCATCCTGACCATGGAGGAACCCCTGTATGCCCAGGCTCTGGTGGAGAAAGATGGCGTGATCCTCTATGTGGGGGATCGGGAGACTGCCCTGGAGCTGGCGGGGCCCCAGGCCCGAAAGGTTGACCTGGAGGGTCGGACCCTGATGCCAGCCTTCCTGGACCCTCACAGCCACTTTATGGCCTGCGCCAATGCTATGCTCCAGGTCCAGCTGGGGGAGTGCGCCGATCAGGAGGAGATCTGTGCGCGGCTGTCTGACTTTGTAAAGAGGGAAAAGCTCCAGAGCGGCGAGTGGGTGCGGGGCACCGGCTACGATCAAAATGAACTGGCTCAGGGGTGCCCGCCGGACCGGTGGATGCTGGACCGGGCCTGCCCGGATCACCCGGTGGTCATCCAGCATGCCTCTGGTCACGTAGGCGTGTTTAACTCCCGGGCTCTGGAACTGCTGGGGGTGGACGAAAATACAACCTGTCCTCCGGGCGGCGTGATGGAGAAGGACGACCAGGGCCGTCTCACCGGCTATATGGAGGAGAACGCCTTCCTGGGCCTGCTCCAAAAAGTGCCTATGCCTGACCTGGAGGATCTGATGGACGCCCTGGTCCGTGCCCAGGACCAGTATGCCTCCTTTGGCATTGCCACCGTGCAGGAGGGCATGTTCATGGACGAGATGCTCCCCCTCTACCAGGTCATGCTGGAGCGGAAGCTTTTAAAAGTGGACGTGGTGGCCTATGCCGATCCCCGGAACTGCGAGAAAATTATGGCACAGTTTCATGACCGGGTGGGGTGCTACAAGGACCACGTGAAGATCGGCGGGGACAAGATCTTTCTGGATGGCTCCCCCCAGGGGCGCACCGCCTGGATGCGTCAGCCCTATGAGGGGGAGAGCGACTACCGGGGTTACCCCGCCCTCACTGGCGAGCAGGTGTATGAGAGGCTGAAGAGTGCCTCGGAGCGGGGCGTGCAGATTTTAGCCCACTGCAACGGCGACGGGGCGGCGGAGCAGTATCTGAGCGTCATGGAGCGGCTGGAGCAGGAGACAGGACGGCGGCTGCGCCGCCCGGTGATGATCCACGCCCAATTGGTGGGGCGGGACCAGCTGCCCCGGCTCAAGGCCCTGGGGATGATCCCCTCCTTCTTTGTGGCCCACGTCTACCACTGGGGCGAGGTCCACGTGAAAAACTTCGGCCTGGAGCGGGCGGAGCATATTAGCCCCGCCGGAATAGCCTATGCGCTGGGAATCCCCTTCACCTTCCATCAGGACGCCCCGGTAATCCAGCCCAATATGCTGGAGACCATCTGGTGTGCGGTGAACCGCCGCACCAAAACCGGCCGGGTGCTGGGGGAGGGGGAGAAGATCTCCACCCTGGAGGCGCTGAAGGCCGTGACCCGCTACGCCGCCTACCAGTATTTTGAGGAGGACCGGAAGGGCTCTTTGGCGGCAGGCAAGGCGGCGGACTTTGTGATTCTGGGGCAGGACCCCTTGACCACCGACCCCATGGAACTTCGCAATATTCCAGTACTGGAGACCATCAAAGACGGCCGGACCATCTGGCTTTTCGGGAGAAAGGATGAGAACACATGAGAAATATTTTGCGGGAACAGCGGCGCAGCAGCATGGTCGCCGCCGTGGTGACTATTTTAATGGGCCTGCTGCTGATCTTTGTGCCAAACCGCTCCATTCAGCTGCTGTGCGCCCTGTTGGGCGGCGCGCTGATGCTGACCGGAGTCGTCTATATTTTCGGATGGCTTTCCAAGCATCGGCAGACCGGTTTTCCCGTGTGGTTTCTTCTGCCGGGAGTAATTCTGGTGGCCCTGGGGCTGTGGCTTTGCACCAACCCGGCCTCGGTGGTCCTGCTCATCCAATATATCTTCGCCGCCATTTTGATCTTCCACGGGATCATTGACCTGCAGGGGGCGGTGAGTCTGATGCGGCAGGGCTGGGACCGCTGGTGGATGGATCTGCTGCTGGCTGTGCTGACCCTGCTTTTGGGCATTTTGATTATTATCAACCCCTTCGGCGCCACCGAGCTGCTGATGACGGTCATTGGTGTGTCCCTGGTCTTTGACGGAGTGAGCGATCTGACGCTGATCCACCGGCTGACCAAGGCGTTTCGTGAGATGGACGGGGGCTGGGATGAGTGAGCTGCGGGAGGTGAACCTGGAGCGGGGGATGCCCACCGCCCAGGCCGCCCTGAGCCAGCTGGCCCTGGAGCTGCGCCGCAGCCGCTCCATGGGGGATACTGCCCTGAAAATCATCCACGGTTACGGCTCCTCGGGAAAAGGAGGCAAGATCCGGGTGCAGGCCAGAGACCGCCTGGAGCGGATGAAGGGGGCGGGAGAGATCTGGGGCTACATCCCGGGAGAGGAGTTTTCCATCTTCAACCCTGCCACCCTGGAGGCCTTCCGCCGCTGTGGCGCGCTGCGGAAGGACCCGGATCTGGAGCGGCACAACAACGGGGTCACCATCATCCTGCTGTAACCGGGGTTTGGTACTTCCGCGGCCAATTTCCCCGGGGAAGGGGGGACTTTTCTCCCTTGTAACGGGTTGCCAGGGCGGCGGTTTTGGGATACAATAAAACTCTACTGAAATGGAATGCGGCATAGGCCGCGGATTGACATAAGGAGGGAACGCTGTGGAAATCACCCAAAAGGAACGCCATGGCGTCCTTTTTTATTCCTGTGATGAAATCGAACAGGCCGGCTTTGCCCACGGCTTTTCCACCCGGGTGGGAGGGGTATCTCCCGCCCCCTGGGACAGTCTGAACCTGGGGGCCGGACGGGGCGACGAGGAGGAGCGGGTGAGCGAGAACTTCCGCCGCTTCTGCCGTGCCATCGGGGCTGACCCGGATACTTTGGTGAAAAACCATCAGGTTCACTCGGATACCGTGCGCCAGGTGGGATGGGGGGATCAGGTCTCCTTTCCCGGAGCAGGGGGCCAGGTGGAGGCTGACGGCCTGATCACAGGAGAAAAGGGACTGAGCCTTTGCATCTTTACCGCCGACTGCATCCCGGTGCTCCTTTGCGACCCGGTGCAAAAGGTGGCCTGTGCCGTCCACGCAGGCTGGCGGGGCACCGCCCTGGGCATTGCCGCCCGGGGAGTGGAGCGGATGAAGAAGGACTACGGCTGCCGGGGAGAGAATATTCTGGCGGCCATTGGACCGGGGATTTCTACCTGCTGCTTTGAGACCCACGCCGACGTGCCGGACGGGCTGCGGGACGGCATGGGGGAGCGGGCGGAGGAGTTTATCCACCCCATCCCCAACAGTGAAAAATACCACGTGGATCTGAAGGGGGCGAACCGCCGCTGGCTGATGGACGCGGGGGTGGACCCCGCCCACATTGCCGTGTGTGAGGCGTGTACCGCCTGCCGGGGAGATCTGTTCTGGTCTCACCGCCGCTTGGGGGTGCGCCGGGGCAGTCTGGCCACCGTGATCCAGATTTTATAACCGAGAGGTGTACATGAGACGATTTCGCATCCTGCTGCTGGTACTGGCACTTCTGCTGCTGGCCGGGTGCGGGAACACGGGGGACGTGAGCAGCTCCTCCGGCTCCCAGAGCTCCAGCAGCGACAGCTCCTCTTCTCAGGAGGAGCCAGTAAAAAATACCCAGCCCTTTACTTTGGCCGCCTATCCGGCGTACAGCTTTCATCCGGCGCTGTCCACCAGTCAGGCCAACCTGACCCTGGCCCCTCTGATGTATGAGAGCCTGTTTACGCTGGACAGCCACTTTGAGGCCACCCCCCAGCTCTGTCAGAGCTACACCGTCAGCGATGACGGGCTGACCTGGACTTTTCAGATTCGCCCGGGTATTACCTTCTCCGATGGCACGCCCCTCACCGGGGAGATCGTGGCCCAGGCCCTCCAGACCGCCCGGGACCCTGCCTCCCGCTATGCCAAGCGGCTGGCCAATGTCAGCGGCGTGTCCGGTTCCGGAGAGCAGGTGACGGTGACGCTCACCACTCCCAACGGGGCCCTGCCCACGCTGTTGGACATTCCCATTGCTCTGGACAGCTCTAACCGCCCCTTGGGCACCGGGCCCTATGTCCTGGTGGAAGAGGGGGGCAAGCTGTACTTAAATCTCCGGGGAGACTGGTGGCAGGGATCCAGCAATCTGAGTTTGCAGCAGATCCCCCTGGCTACCATGACCCAGAAGGAACAGGTGGCTACCGCCTTCAACTCCGGCGAGGTCACCCTCATTGACGCGGACATCACCGGCAGCAATGATCTGGGCTACTCCGGCAGCTATGAGGTGTGGGAGTACAACACCACCGGTATGATTTATCTGGGCTTCCAGACTGCCCACGGGGTGTGTCAGGATCCCCAGGTCCGCCAGGCCATTGCCAGGGCCATCGACCGCAGCGCAGTGACCGACAGCATCTATGCCCGCCACGCTACGGCGTCCACCCTTCCGGTGCACCCGGACAGTGCGTTTTACGACGAGGAGACGGCCAAGGTACTGGACTATGATCTCTCCGCCCTGAAATCGGCTGGCCTGGAGGGAAAATCCCTCACCCTGCTGGTGAATATTGAGGACATGGCCAAAAGTGCTGCCGCCAACCGCATTGCCCAAGACCTGGAGACGGCAGGGCTGCGGGTGACGGTGGAGCGTCTGGCCTGGGAGGACTACGTCAAGGCCCTGGAGCGGGGCCAGTTTGACCTGTATCTGGCAGAGGTGTATCTCACCGCCGACTTTGATCTCACCGCCCTGGTCTCCCCTCAGGGAGAGCTGAACTACGGCGGCTGGAATGACGCCGCGGTGCCCACCCTGCTGGAAAATGCCCGCAAGGCCCAGGGAGAGCAGCGGGTCACGGCAATGGCCGCCCTGCTGAACTACTTAAATCAAAACGCCCCCATCGCTCCCATCTGTTTCCAGGATGGGACGGTGCTTACCCAGTATGACCGAGTGGAAAATTTGAGCCCCGTACAGGGAAATGTGTTTGCCAATCTGTCCCAGTGGACGGTAAAATAAAAAGAATTTTCGATATCGTGTGGAGGAATGGACATGAGTGTTTACCGCTGTTATTCCGAGAAGAGACCTGGCTTTGATGTGGAGGCCCAGGGCCTGTGCCGCCAGCTCAACGAGCAGTTGGGGGTACAGGGGCTGGAGTCGGTTCGGATTCTGAACCGCTACGACGCCGACCGTATCGACCCCAAGGTATATGAGGCCGCCAAGAGCGTGGTGTTCTCTGAGCCTCAGGTGGACGTGATCTATGACGAACAGTTCCCCTCCCCTCAGGGGGAGCACCGGGTGCTGGCCGTGGAGGCCCTGCCCGGACAGTTCGACCAGCGCGCCGACTCCTGTGAGCAGTGCATCCAGCTCCAGTCCGGTGTGGACCGCCCCATCATTGCCACGGCCAAGGTGTATCTGCTGATGGGTGCCGTCAGCGATGAGGACCTGGATAAGATCCGCAAGTACCTCATTAACCCCGTGGAGAGCCGGGAGGCTTCCATGGACAAGCCCGAGACCCTGGAGCGAACCCACCCCGCCCCCGACCACGTGGACACCGTGGAGGGCTTCATTGCCATGGACGAAAAGGCCCTGGAGGACCTGCTGTCCCGCCTTGGCCTGGCCATGGACCTGGACGATCTGAAGTTCCTGCAGACCTACTTCCGGGACCAGGAGAAGCGGGATCCCACCATCACCGAGATCCGGGTGGTGGACACCTACTGGTCGGACCACTGCCGCCACACCACCTTCTCCACCCATCTGGATGAGATCGCCATTGACGATCCCCAGATCGCCGCTGCCTATCAGCGGTATCTGGACGCCCGGGTGGAGGTGTACGGGGAGGAGAAGGCCGCTAAGCGCCCCCGTACCCTGATGGATGCGGCCACCATCGGCACCAAGGTGCTCAAGAAGCGCGGTCTGCTGCCCGAGTTGGACGAGAGCGAGGAAATCAACGCCTGCTCCATCCACGTCCCCGCCCAGGTGGACGGCAAGGAGCAGGACTGGCTCCTGATGTTCAAAAACGAGACCCACAACCACCCCACCGAGATCGAGCCCTTCGGCGGCGCAGCCACCTGCATCGGCGGCTGTATCCGCGACCCCCTGTCCGGCCGTGTGTTTGTCCACCAGGCCATGCGCTTCACCGGCGGCGGCGACCCCCGGGTGCCCTTTGACCAGACCATTCCCGGCAAGCTGCCCCAGCGGAAGATCGCCCAGACTGCCGCAGCTGGTTACTCCTCCTACGGCAACCAGATCGGCCTGGCCACCGGCCACGTGGCCGAGGTCTACCACGAGGGCTACATCGCCAAGCGTCTGGAGTGCGGCGCGGTAGTGGGCGCGGCTCCTGCCGACCATGTCCGCCGTGAGGTCCCTGCCCCCGGCGATGTGGTGATCCTGCTGGGCGGCCGTACCGGCCGGGACGGCATCGGCGGCGCCACCGGTTCCTCCAAGAGCCACAACATGAAGTCCCTTACCACCATGGCCTCCGAGGTCCAGAAGGGTAACGCCCCCGAGGAGCGGAAGATCCAGCGCCTGTTCCGCAACGGCGAGGTGACCCGCCTCATCAAGCGGTGCAACGACTTTGGTGCGGGCGGCGTGTCCGTAGCCATCGGCGAGCTGGCCGACGGCCTGGAGATCAACCTGGACGCCGTGCGTAAGAAGTATGAGGGCCTGGACGGCACCGAGCTGGCTATCTCCGAGAGCCAGGAGCGTATGGCCGTAGTGGTTGCCCCGGAGGACGCGGAGAAGTTCATTGCCGCGGCTCAAAGCGAGAACCTGGAGGCCTATCAGGTGGCTGTGGTCACCGAGAGCCCCCGGATGGTGATGCACTGGAAGGGCCAGAAGATTGCCGATCTCAGCCGGGAGTTCCTGAACACCAACGGCGCCGTGAAGCACGCCAAGCTCCACGTAGACAAGAAGGACCGTACCGCCCTCAACCAGTCCGGCGTCCACTCCCTCAAGCGCACCCCTGCCCAGGCCATGGCCGCCCTGTTCCCTGTGGAGCCCAACCAGGAGACCGATCAGGCCAGCGTGATGGCCTGGGGCTGTGACCCGGACCAGCTGTCCGTGGACCCCTACCAGGGCGCGCACAATTCCGTGTACACCTCCATGGCCAAGATCGTGGCCGCCGGCGCGGACTATAAGAAGGCCTATCTAACCCTCCAAGAGTTCTTTGAAAAACTGCGGGACGAGCCGGAGCGCTGGGGCAAGCCCTTCTCCGCCCTGCTGGGTGCGCTGGATGCTCAGCTGGAGCTGGGTGCCGCTGCCATCGGCGGCAAAGACTCCATGTCCGGTTCCTTCCTGGACAAGGACGTGCCCCCCACCCTCATCTCCTTTGCTATCGCCCCCATCAAGGGGCAGGAGGTTCTCTCTCCCGAGTTTAAGGCCGCCGACCACCCCGTGTACCTGTTCCGCTCTGAGGACACCAAGAGCGCCTGGGAAGCCTTCCACGCCCTGTGTGAGGCGGGCAAGGTGAAGGCCGCCTGGGCGGTGGAGAACGGCCTTGCTGAGGCCGTGATGAAGATGTCCTTCGGCAACCAGATCGGCTTCCAGGCCGGTATGGAGGATGTAGACTGGTACGCCCCCATGGTGGGCGCCATCGTGGCCGAGCTGTCTGAGGATATCAATGATCCCTGCGCCGTCCGCATCGGTGAGACCAACGAGGCCCCCTTCGTGGCCCTGCCCGGCGAGGCCGTGTCCATTGATGAGCTGCTGAAGCTCAACGACGGCGTGCTGGAGAGCGTCTATCCCACCAAGGCAGGCTCTTCCGAGGAAGTGAAGGCCATCTCCTGGGACAAGCGCTCCATTGCCGTGTGTAAGCACAAGGTGGCCCGGCCCAAGGCGGTTATCCCCGTTTTCCCCGGCACCAACTGCGAGTATGACACCGCCAAGGCCTGCCTGCGGGCGGGGATTGACCCGGAGATCATTGTCATCCGCAACCTGTCTACCAGCCTGCTGTCTGAGTCCGCTCAGGCCCTGGAGCAGGCCATCCGCTCCGCCCAGATGGTGGTGCTGCCCGGCGGCTTCTCCGGCGGCGATGAGCCCGAGGGCTCCGGCAAGTTTATTGCCTCCTTCCTCCGCTCTCCCGCCCTCACCGACGCCATCCATGACCTGCTGAAGAACCGGGACGGCCTGATGCTGGGCATCTGCAACGGCTTCCAGGCCCTGGTGAAGCTGGGCCTGGTGCCCTTCGGCGAGATCCGCGAGATGGACGACAGTTGCCCCACCCTGACCTATAACCTGATCGGCCGCCATCAGAGCCGCTACGTCACCACCCGGGTGGCCAGCGTCAACTCCCCCTGGATGCTTAAGTCCAATGTGGGCGACCTGCACACCATCCCCATCTCCCACGGCGAGGGCCGCTTTGTGGCGCCCCAGAGCGTGCTGGAGCAGCTCATTGCCAATGGTCAGGTGGCGACCCAGTACGTGGACCTGGAGGGCAATCCCTCTATGGACATCGACGTCAACCCCAACGGCTCCCTGGAGGCCATTGAGGGCATCTTCTCTCCCGACGGCCGTGTCTTTGGTAAGATGGGCCATCTGGAGCGCCGCGGTCCCCTGGTGGGCAAGAACATCCCCGGCGAGAAGCACCAGCCTCTCTTCGAGTCCGGCGCGGAGTATTTCAAATAATTTTCTTTCTTACACAGCATCCAAGGGCGCAGGCGCAGCCTGCGCCCTTTTTCTGTGCATAAAGAAAGTTCATATCTAAAATAAAAAATTTACAAATGGTTCTACAATGAATTGGGGATGCGTGGTATAATATGCACAAAGCGGAATGGAAGCAACCCATTGTATTGCCTGAAACTGTGTGAAAAAGGAGTGAATCGCCATGAAAACAATACCGGAGTATAGCGGGACTCTTCGCAGCCACTTGCTTACGGTTCCCAAATGCATTTCCGAGTGCAGTGGGATCCGTATTTTTGGGCGGCGGATCAAATCTCTGGTTTTTTCTACGGATGTAGCGATCATTAAGAATGTGAATGCGGATGCAATCATTGCAGTGTATCCCTTTACGCCCCAGCCCTCCATCACCCAGGCCATCATCAGTGTGTCTGAGGTGCCTGTGTTTGTGGGAGTGGGCGGCGGCATGACCAACGGAGACCGGTCGGTGCGCCTGGCGGAGTATTCCGAGCACCAGGGCGCCTCCGGCGTTGTGGTCAACGCACCCATTACCAACGAGACCATTACCAAGATGAAAGCCATTGTTGATATCCCGGTCATCACCACGATTGTTTCCGGGGACATGGACATTGCCGGACGGCTGGCAGCAGGGGCGGACATTCTCAACGTGTCCGGTGCGGCCAAGACGCCGGAGATTGTGGCCAAGATCCGGGAGGAGTTCCCAGATGTGCCGATCATCGCCACTGGCGGGCCCCGGGACGAGGATATCCTGCGCACCATTGAGGCCGGCGCCAACGCCATTACATACACGCCGCCTACCACTGGTCAGCTGTTTGCCGATATCATGATCAACCACCGCAAGAATTTCAGCAAGCAGCCCGGTGAATAAATCTGCTATCTCTCTCGGCCCCCTCTTCCGCCTGGGCAGAAGAGGGGGTACAGCGGGCTAAAAATGCGACAGAATGGACGCAGAAGAGGTCAGATAAAAAAATTAAAAATTCTCGAAAAAACAGTTGACAAACACGGGGAATTCAGGTATACTCTCTCTTGTCCTGTGCGACAGGACAGCAAATCACGGCGGCATAGCTCAGTTGGCTAGAGCACTCGGTTCATACCCGAGTTGTCCCCGGTTCGAATCCAGGTGCCGCTACCATTCATGAAGTTCGGACATCGGTCCGTTCCCATATAAAACGGCCCGGTGGTCAAGCGGTTAAGACTCCGCCCTTTCACGGCGGCAACACGGGTTCGAGTCCCGTCCGGGTCACCACCACTTTTCAGCCGTTCAATATGGAGGCATAGCTCAGCCGGTAGAGCGTCCGCCTCACACGCGGAAGGTCACAGATTCGAGTTCTGTTGTCTCCACCATGCAGAGAGCCACACCATTTGGTGTGGCTCTTTTGCTGCTTAAAACAATTTGGAGAGAGGACTGCTTAAGGCAAGGAGGGGATGGTTCCGATTCTGTTTCTTGGTCAACAGGAGAGCCGATGCAAGGGGTTAAGATATGAACCCATGGGCAGTCCAGGTGCCTTTAAATCGAAAACTGCAGCTGTCAGTTGGAATCCTATCCAACCGACAGCTGCAGCTTTTTATAGAAGATTCTGACCGGATCAAAGAGACGTTTTAGAACTGGAACAGGATTGGGAGTAAGAGGCGCGGAACTTTTCCTCAATACCGAGTTCCTGATCCATCTGTGTATAAATTAGAAGCTGAGACAAAAAGACGATATACCACAGCCCCAGAAGGGGAATTAAAAGCAGCGTCCAGGGGGCCAGGAGCACATATATCAGAATATAAACGAACTGCAAAAGAGTGACTCCGGCCATCCGCCAGAAATATTTAGCTGTAAACAGGATGATGTTTCGCATCCGGTTCAAAGCGGTCTGGCGAAACAGAACCAGCTGGGGCCAATAGAGGGTGTTGAGCAGAAGGAGCAGGGCGCCAGAAAACAAGTACAGGGCAAGGGTGCCTAGGGTCTGGGGCGCTGCCGACCACCAGAAAAGAGCCGCCATAAAAGCGTACATACCAATGAGCAGGCCCAGAATTGCCCCGGGAAGCAGGCTTTCCAGGGTGTTTTGCCGCCAGCTCTTCAGCCAGGACGTCCACCATGTGCCAGGCGCGTCCCGCAATCCCCGTAAAATGCCGTCGTAAAGTCCTGCCAGGAAGGGTCCCCAGATCATCCCGCCCAGGATGGACAGGGGGATGAGGACCAGAATGCTGCTGGACAGGATGGCGTATCCGATGCCAGCGGTCAGAGGAAGCGCGCCCAGTACCGTGAGCAGATTGAGCTTGATCCAGGAGAAGGCGTGAAAGGAGAGCAGCTGCTTATAGCGGTTCAATCCCACCTGGCGCACATTGGGATCATAGTACGGATCCTCATGGACAAATAACCCCACAATACTTCCTCCTTTTGTTTATGAACTGTAATGGCAGCCGTCCAGGAACTGGAGCAGGATCTCCTGCTCCTGCCCGGTAAAATCTGCCTGACAGGCCAGCTCGGCGCTGATGGCATAGGTCCCGCAGACGGTAAAGGCCGACACGCCTCGGCTGTATGGATTGGTCTCCGAGCCGCATTCATAGGCCAGCAGGGTATAGTCCTGCCCATTGCGGGTCTCGTTCCAGGTTTTGGTTACGGTATAGGTCTCCTGCTGCCGGGCGATCCAGTCCTGCTGATTTTGCTGGGCATGCGTGTCATCTGCACACCCCGCCGCCAGAAGATACAGCTGGGCGTCATAGACCTCCACATCCTCACCGTCCTCATTGGTATAGTCGGTGGGTTCCCCGGCGACCCAGGCGGCATAGTAGATGTCCTCCCCGGTGAGCACGGAGTAATTGTCCAGCAGGGAGAAGCCGTTTCCCGGTTCCTCCGCTCCCAGCACCGAGCCCAGCATGGTCCAGTTGGGATCCCACGGCGTTCCGTCATCGGCCTGATCCGGATACCGACTGCAACCGCTCAGGCCCAGAAGGCCTGTTATCAGCAGCAGTGTGATCCCATATTTCCACCCTTTCACGGTTCACTCCCCCTTGTGATTGCATCCCAAAGTGCGTCGCATTCCTTGGGATAGGAGCAGGTGCGCTCCGTCCAGAAGCCCCGGCGGGCCACAGAAAGGGACGCGAGCCGCTCCTGACTGTCTCCCTGGAGCTCCTGATTCAGAATTTTCTCGGAATATTCTCCCAGCGGCAGCTCCCGGAGGACCGGACACCCGGACCAGGAGAGGCAGCAGCTCTCGTAGTCCTGGTCTGTCTCCTCCGGCAGGCTTCCGTCCAGACGGCGCAGCACCTGATAGTTCTCCTGAAAGGCTTCCGGGTCCTCCAGCAGGAAAAAATAGCTCTCGCAGGCGTCCAGATCGGCCATCAGCTTGGTACTGCCTGCGTAGGCATACACGGCCCCCTCGCCGGAGCTGTCTCCCATCACATACTGGTTTAGCTGGACTAGCACCTGGCCGTCGCCGTTGCAGTCGGTCCCCAGGTCTGCCAACGCGGACTCCAGGGCGGCTGCCGTCTCCTCGGGCAGGGCGGCAGAGCCCACATAGGCCACCTGATAGTCCGGCTTTACCTGCCCCACGCCCAGGACCCTGGCACCCAGATAGATCCCCAGGGCAAGCAGCCCTGCCCCCAGAAGGACGTACCACTTATGGTAATACCACCAGTTCGCCCGTTTCTGCCGGGGCGTCAATTCCACTGGCTCGTCCGGCTGGACATCCCGGTATTTCCACTTGAGATACTCGCTGGCCATACGCCGACCTCCTTCATTCAGACCGGGTCTCGGGTGGTACCGCCGGGCGCATAGCTCACTGGCAGACAGATGAGACTGGGCAGGTCGCTTTTGTCCTCTCTTAAGAGGATGTCCACACAGGTCTCGGCCAGAAGGGGAATGGGCTGAACGATGGTGGAGCACTCCGGCGCACGGCCCATATGGATGGATGTGCCGTCAAAGCCGATGAGCTGTACATCTTCCGGGGCATGGACCCCCAGATCGGAGAGCATTTTTTGGACCTCCTGCGCCAGCACATCGGTGCAGCAGAAAATACCGTCATAGTCCAAGCGGCCCTGATGGATATGAGCTTGAAGAAAATCCCGGAAGGGGTCCAGACCGTCGCTGTCCCGCAGGTAGAGGGTGTCATGTTCTACCCCCGCGCCCTGGCAGAAGGCCTCAAACCCGTCCCGCCGCTTGTCCGACTCTCCCGCTACCGTAGAGCCGATGCGCAGAAACAGTAGCCGCTGGCAGCCCAGCTCCACCAGCTTTCTGGCGGCCAACTGCCCGCCGCCGAAGTTGTCCGAGGCCACACAGGGCACGTCGGGGCTCACATAGCGGTCAAAGCTGACGAAGGGGACCTTGTCCGCCACCTGAAGGTTGGGGTTATAGGTCAGACCGATGATCCCATCCACCTGGTTCTGCTGGGCCATGTGAATGTAGCGCTGCTCCGCCTCCGGGTCAAAGTCGGTGATGGACAAAAACATGCGATAGCCCCGCTTGGTCAGGGCCTGACACAGGTTCTGAGCCAGAACGGAGAAGAAGGGATTGATAATGTTGGGCAGCACCACGGCCACCGCATAGGTCCGGTTGGTCTTTAAGCCCCTGGCATAGTTATTGACCTGATAGCCCAGACGATTTGCTGCCTCCAGCACCCGCTGGCGATACTCCTCGCCCACGGAACCGTTGTTGAATACTTTGGATACCGTCCCCAAGGCCACGCCGGCCTCCCGGGCCACATCTTTCATTGTCGGAGCGGAACTCCGTCTCATCTGCACCGCCACCTTTGCTTTTTGTGAAACGTATCACGCGCATTTCACGAAATTTCATGAACATGATTTCATTATATTCATGAAACGTTTTTTTGCAACCCAATTTTAAAAAAAATGAAGTATTAGCTCGTTTATTTCCGAGTTGCACAAAAAATGATGCGTTTTTTTATGGAGAACAGAGAAGCGTAAAAATGACAGCCAATTACCTTGACAGAAGGAGGAAATGTAGCGTATGATGAGTTTAAATTAAAGTGTAACGTTTCGCCCTAAGCTTTTGGGGCGCTCTTTTCTTCTGGTATATGAAACGTTACACATTGTGTACCGGTACATAAATACGGGATCAGAAAAGAGGGGGATAAAACAGACGTGCAGAAGCGATACCATGATTTTCAATAGGGAGTGAGACAATGTGAGTCAACAATACAAATCCGCGGCAGGGGTCCTTGCCCCACACAGAAAACCCTTGAGCCGCCGGATTCTGAACAACTGGCAGCTCTACCTGCTTTTGCTGATTCCGGTGGTGCTGACTATTATCTACAAGTATGTTCCCATGTACGGCATCCAGATCGCGTTCCGGGACTTTAAAGCCAGCCGGGGATATACAGGCAGCGAGTGGGTGGGACTATATTGGTTTGAACGCTTCTTCAGTTCGCCCACCTGTGTCCGCATGATCAAAAATACCGTCCTCATCAGCCTGTACAGCCTGCTGTGGACCTTCCCCATCCCCATTATTTTATCACTAATTATCAATCAGCTCCGCTTCCGGCGGTATAAGCGGCTGGTGCAGACGGTGCTGTATGCCCCCCACTTTATTTCCATCATGGTGGTCTGCGGCATGCTGCGCATCTTCCTGAGCCCCTCGGGCGGACTCATCAACCTGATTTTCGGCACTAGTATCGACTTTCTGACCGAGTCCTCCGCCTTCCGCACCATCTACATTGCCTCGGGCATCTGGCAGGACGCTGGCTGGGGCTGCATCATCTACTTGGCTACCCTGGCCAACGTGGACCCCGGCCTCTATGAGGCGGCCAAGATCGATGGCGCCTCCGTGTTTCAGCGCATCAAGAACATCGACCTGCCTGAGCTGCTGCCCATGGCCATTTTGAACCTCATCATGGCGGCGGGCGGCCTGATGAACGTGGGCTTTGAAAAGGTGTGGCTCCTTCAGACCGACCTGAACAAGGCCACCAGCGACGTCATTGCCGTGTACGTCTACCAACAGGGCATTGAAAACGCCAAGTACAGCTACTCCACAGCCGTGGGCCTGTTCAACACGGCGGTCAATATCATTTTGCTGCTCATCGTCAACAAGATCGCGTCCAAGGTCTCGGACGTGGAATTTGTGTAAAGGAGGGGAAGAACATGCATAAATCGCGCGGACTGTCTGAGCGCACCAGCGATATCGTTCTGGTGGCTATCACCGCGGTGGTGCTCATCATCGTGGCCTATCCCCTCTACTATGTCCTCATCGCCTCGGTCTCCGACCCCTACGACGTGTACGCGGGCAAGACCTTCCTGTTTCCCAGCGGATTCACCCTGGACGGATATGCGGCGGTCTTTCAAGACCCAAACATTGTCTCCGGCTTTTTGAACTCGGTGAAATACACCTTGATCGGTACCGTGTTCTCGGTGACCATGCTCTACATCACCGCCTACCCCATGGCCCAGCGGGACCTTCCTGGCCGAAAGTTTTTCAGCATCTTCTTCCTCATCACCATGTACTTCGGCGGCGGCCTAGTCCCCACCTATCTGGTGGTGAAGAGTACCGGGCTGGTGGGCAGCATGTGGTCCCTGTTCCTGCCAGGCGGCGTGGCGGTGGGCAACATGATCATCGTGCGCAACTACTTCCAGAACAGCGTTCCCAAGGACCTCATCGAGGCCGCCCAGATCGACGGCTGCTCCAAGATGGGTATTTTCCTGCGCGTTGTCATCCCCCTCTCCAAGCCCATTCTGGCCGTCATGGCGGTTTTTTCTATGGTGGCCTATTGGAACGACTGGTTTACCGCACTGATCTATCTGGGCGGCAAGGGTTCTCCGCTGCCTCTGGTCATGCGGAACATCCTCATCAAGAGCTCTGCCTCCGCTTCCCAGGCCGCCACTATCTCCGGCGGCTACGCGGAGCTCAATAAGCTCACCGAGCTGCTGAAATTCTGCTCCATGATTGTGGCGGCGGTGCCCATGCTGGTCATCTATCCCTTTGTGCAGAAGTACTTCGAAAAGGGCTTTATGGCCGGCGCGGTGAAGGGCTGAGAAAGGAGAGAAAACCATGAAACAACCTTGGAAACGGGGCCTTGCGGTCCTCGTGCTGACCGCGGGCCTGTCCGGGTGCTCCAGCGGCCTGGTGAACAATGTAAACACCGGGGAAATCAACCCCAATACGGAGCAGACGGAATTTGATATCATGGGCGGTATCTCCGCCCTGTCCAGCGGCTATGAAAACAATGAGGTGCTCAACGAGCTGCAAGACAATGTGGGCATCAAGATCAACTGGGAGACCATGTCCGACTCCCTGGCCGAGCAGGTGAACATCCGCATCACCGGCGGACAGTACCCCGATGCCTTTATGGGGGTAGGCTTCTCCAACTACGACCTGGCCCGGTACGGGGACGACGGCACCTTCCTGGACCTGACCCCCTATCTTACCGAGGACATTATGCCCAACCTGTGCGCTATCCTGGAGGAGCACCCGGAGATCCGGGCGGCCATCACCCAGGAGGACGGCAAGATCTACGGCCTGCCCTCCGGGGAGCAGATGACCACCGCCGGCATTGGCGCAGATATGGACGACGCCTGGTCCATCTACACCATCCCCCAGTTCAGCATGATCAATAAGGCGTGGCTGGACGCGCTGGGGCTTCCGGTGCCCACCACCCTGGATGAGCTGCACGACGCCCTGAAGGCGTTTAAGGACAACGACATGTCCCACACCTATTACGGCAACGATGTGGGCTCCACCATTCCCATGTCCACCGGCTTTGACGAGTGGTGCTGGGGGCAGAACATTTTTTACTCCGGCTTCGGCTTTACCAACTGGCCCAACGACGTGTGCAACGACCTGCACCTGAAAAGCGACGGCACCGTGGAATTTGTCTGCGTCTCCGACGCCTACCGGGACTGCATGGACTACTTCCACACCTGGTTCAGCGAGGGCCTGATGGACGTGGAGATGTTCAGCCAGAGCGACAGCCAGCTGATGGCCAAGTGCCAGCAGGGCTATGTGGGGGTCTCCACCTGGTGGTATATCGAAGAACTGATGGGGGATTACGCCGACGACTATGTGTTCCTGCCCCCTCTGTCCGGCCCGGAAGGCACCCAGTATGAGGATGTCTGCGGCATCACCATCCGCCCCGGCTCCCCCATTACCTCCGGCCAGCTGTGTATTACCGGCAAGTGCCAGAGCCCCATCAATCTGCTGAAGTTCTTTGACCAGTGGTACGATGGAGAGACGGTAATGCAGCTGCATTACGGCCCCATCGGCGTCTACTTCACCGGCCAGGACGAAAACGGCATGTGGATGTCCATCACAGATGACGAGGCCAAAGAGAAATACGGCAAGAGCGCCGGAGAGCTGCGCAACCAGTACGAGACCTATGGTCCCAAGCTGATCCTGTCGGAGTACTACCGGGACGTCTTCTATATGGAGCCCAACGCCATCAACCGCTTGACCTGGCTGCAGGAGGACTGGATGCCCTATGTGAAGGACACCAGCGTCTACCCCGTGGACTGCACCTTCACCAGCATGGAAATGGAGACGCTGGACTGGCATAAGCCGGACTTTGAGACCGCTGTTCGGGAGCAGGAGGGCCTGTGGCTGAAAAACGGCGGCGAGGGCGGCGGCGCCATCACCGACGAGGAATGGGAAGACTACAAGGAATTCCTGGTAAAGAAATGCGGGATGGACGACCTCCTCCAGGTCTACCAGGCCGCCTATGACCGCTACGCCCAAACAGAAAACTGAGCGGCGCACCCAAATTCGATCAAAGGATGAGATTCTATGGTTAGCACACAACTGCAAAAGGCACGAGATTTTGAAGCCCAGTACGGGCCCCATATTCCCGCGGCGGAACGCCCTGGGTTCCACGCAACCCCCACCATCGGCTGGATGAACGATCCCAACGGATTCTCGATTTACCAGGGGAAATGCCATCTGTTCTACCAGTATCACCCCTACTCCAACGAGTGGGGCCCCATGCACTGGGGGCACCTGACCACAGAGGACTTCATCCACTGGGAGCGTCTCCCCGCCGCCCTGGCCCCTGACCAGCCTTGTGATGCCGGCGGCTGCTTCTCCGGCGGCGCGGTGGAGCTGCCCGATGGGCGGCAGCTGCTGATGTACACGGGGGTCCAGCGGGAGCGGGACGAGGATGGGGTTCTGCGGGATATCCAGACCCAGTGTGTGGCCATTGGTGACGGGCTGAATTATGAGAAGTACTCCCTCAACCCGGTGCTGGACAAGGACGACCTGCCTGAAGGGGGCAGCGCAGCAGACTTCCGGGATCCCAAGGTATGGCGTGAAGCAGATGGGACCTACTATGCCGTCATCGGCAACCGCCCGGCGGACGGCAGCGGAGCCATTCTTCTCTATAAAAGTATGGACGGCCTGAAGTGGGACTACGTCCGCACCCTGGACGCCTGCCATAATCAGTACGGGAAAATGTGGGAATGCCCCGATTTCTTCCCTCTGGACGGGCGGCAGGTGCTGCTGGCCAGCCCCCAGGAGATGTATCCCATTGGCCTGGAATTCCACGCGGGCAACAACGCCCTGTGCCTACTGGGAGACTATGATCCCCAGAGCATGGAGTTTCACCGCCAGACGGTTCAGGCGGTGGACTACGGGCTGGACTTCTACGCCCCCCAGACTCTCCTGACTCCCGACGGGCGGCGGATCATGATCGCCTGGATGCAGAACTGGGCCACGGCGGGAGCCAAGCCAGCCCACTGCCGCTGGTTTGGTCAAATGACCCTCCCCCGGGAACTGTTCCTGCGGGACGGGCGGCTGTGCCAGCGTCCCGTCCGGGAGCTGGAGGCCTGCCGGGGAGAACAGATATTCCATCGGAACATCCCGGTGAGCGGGGAAGTCAATCTGCCTGGAGTCCAAGGCCGCATGGTGGATATGACGGTGACCATCCGGCCTACGGGCAGCGAAATATACCGCTGGTTCCGTATCCATGTGGCAAAAGACGGAACTCATGATACGATTATCCGCTATCGGCCCAATGAAAGTACGTTGAAAATCGACCGTACCCGCAGCGGCCTGCCCCATGATATTGTTCACACCCGGAGTTTCCTTGTGCGGCCTCAGGGAGGGGAACTGAAGCTGCGGATCCTTTTGGATCGGTTTAGCGTAGAGGTCTTTGTCAACGACGGAGAGCAGGCGGCCAGTTGTGTGATCTATACCCGCCAGCAGGCCGATGCCATCACCTTTGAGGCGGGCGGGCAGGCCCTGATCGACGTGGAAAAGTATGACCTTGTGGTTTGAAGAAAGCGGTGGAACGAGTGAAGAAAAACATTGATGTGGCTGCCCTGGGCGAACTGCTGGTGGACTTCACCGGCAACGGAGCCAGCGCCCAAGGAAATCCCTTCTATGAGGCCAATCCCGGCGGTGCCCCCTGCAATGTGCTTGCCATGCTGGCAAAGCTGGGCAAGCGCACAGCGTTCATTGGAAAAGTAGGCAAGGACCAGTTTGGCCACTTTCTGCGGCAAGTTGGCGTAGAGGCTGGCATCTCCATGGACGGCCTGGTAATAGACGCCCACAGCCACACAACCTTGGCCTTTGTCAAAACGGCAGAAAACGGAGACCGGGACTTCTCCTTCTACCGGGACCCCGGAGCAGATGCGCTGCTTACTCCAGAAGAGGTTCCCGAGGATGTAATTGCCCAGGCCAAGATCTTCCACTTCGGCTCCTTGTCCCTCACTGGAGAGCCAGTGCGCAGCGCCACCCAAAAGGCAGTGGCCCAGGCCCAGGCGGCGGGCTGTATCCTCTCGTTTGATCCAAATCTGCGCCCACCGTTGTGGGGCAGTCTGGATCAGGCCAGAGAGCAGATCTGCTGGGGCCTTGCCCAGTGCGACGTGGCAAAGATTTCCGACGACGAGCTGCTGTTTCTCACCGGAGAGACCGATTTTGATGCCGGGGCGGCCAAGCTCATCGCTCAATTTCCTAATATTCAACTGGTCAATGTGACCGCGGGAGCCCAGGGGAGTATTTCCTACTATCACGGTCTACGGGTGTTTCAGCCTGGTCTGTCCCTGGGCGGCGTGATCGAGACCACCGGCGCGGGAGACACTTTTTGTGCCTGTGTTCTGAATTTCCTGCTGGAACATGGACTGGAACACCTCACATCCGACGATCTCTCCCAGATGCTGCGCTTTGCCAACGCGGCGGCCTATCTGGTTACCACCCGGCGAGGGGCGATCCGCTCCATGCCCGAGCCGGAGCAGGTATTGGCTTTGTTATGACCGACTCGCAGTGACGATCTGAACACGGAGTCCATGTTTCAATGGATGGTTGTAAAGGATCAATACTTAAAACCTTATTGTAGAAAAGGCATCCTTTTGGGTGTGGAAACTGGTATACAAACACAAGCACAAAATAAGCAGGCATCCATCTCCAGGAGAAACGGAGATGGATGCCTGCTTTGTATATATGGAGGAGGGCTTACAGCGCAGCGTTGATGGCCGCCACGGCACCGTCAGACACAGCAGTGGCTACCTGGCGCACCTGCTTCACACGGATGTCTCCGGCGGCGTACACACCGGGAATGGAGGTTTCCATCTTCTCGTCGGTTACGATGTAGCCGTCCTGAAGGGCGAGCTGGGTGTACAGTTGAGTGTTGGGGGCCACACCGGCATACACAAAGATGCCGCAGCCAGGGTCCTCAATGGTCTCAATGGAACCGTCCCGCTCGCTGGCAATCTCCAGACGCTCCACCTGATCCTGCCCGTAAACAGCATGGAGGCGGGAGCCCAGTTTCAGGGTGATATTGCCCGCAGCGGCCACCTTCTGGCGGAACTCGGGGATGCAGCCCAGCTGATCCTCAAAATGGATAATGGTCAGCTTGCGGGCAAAGGAAGCAAGATACAGAGCCTCTTTTACCGCTCCGTCAGCGCCGCCCACCACATAGATGTTCTTTCCAGTGTAGGATGCTCCATCCCGGGGGGCGTTCAGGCCCATGCCCTTGCCGGCCAGCTCTGCCTCGCCGGGAATGCCCAGTTTGCGGGGCGTACCGCCGTTGGCCAGAATCACACGGCGGGCCTGATAGCTTCCCTTGTTGGTGTGAATGGTCTTTACTTCGCCGACCAGATCCACGCCGGTGACCGTCTCATAGGCGATCTCCACACCTGCGTTCAGGGCCTGTTCCTTCATACGGGCGGCAAAGGTGGCGCCCGTCTCATGGGCCTGGAGGGCGGTATAGTGGGTGACCGTGGATACCTTGCCGATGATGCCGCCCACCTGGGCCTGCTCCAGAATCAGGGTTTTCTTTCCGCGGCTGACCGCATAGATGCCCGCGCTGATGCCGGCAGGGCCGGCGCCGATAATCAAAATGTCATACATATTGGATTACCTCCCATAAAATAAACGTTTTGTATTGGTGATTGTAATGTAGGTTTACAGCAGACCCTCCAGGTGCTGCATAATAAGGCTGGCACAGGTGATGCCGAACCAGCAGCAGGCGCCCATAAAAATGGGTTTCCCACCGGTTTTCACCAGCTTGACCAGATTGGTGTTCAGACCAATCGCGGCCATAGCCAGGATGATAAAGAACTTGGAGAGTTCCTTAAAGGGCTGGAAGAAGGCGGCGTCCACGCCGGACACGGTAGCTACGGTGGTGATGATGGAGGCCAAAACGAAGAAGAGGATGAAGAAGGGGAAGATCTTCTTGAGCTGGAAGGAGCCGTTGGACACGGTGCTGCCTCGCTTCACCTGCCAGGTGCGCCAGAAGGCCAGGGCAAGGGTGATGGGGATAATGGCCAGGGTGCGGGTGAGCTTGACAATGGTGGCGTAGTTGAGGACTGCCCCGCCGGTGCCGTGGAGGGTGTCCCAGGTGGCGGCAGCGGCCGTCACGGAGGAAGTGTCATTGATCGCAGTGCCGGCGAACAGGCCGAAGCCCTCGTTGCTCATGCCCAGAATTCCACCCAGGGTAGGGAAGAAGAGGGCGGCCAGGATGTTGAACAGAAAGATCACCGAGATGGACTGGGCAATCTCCTCATCATCCGCGCCGATGACAGGGGCGGTGGCGGCAATGGCGGAGCCGCCGCAGATGGAGGAGCCTACACCTACCAGTACAGAAATGTTATTAGGCATATTCAGATATTTCCGAAGGAAAAAGGCGATCAGCAGGGAGACCGTGATCGTGGTACAGATAATGGGAAGAGAAAGAAGACCTACCTTTGCGATCTCGGACAGGTTCAGACCAAAGCCCAGCAGGATCACCGCGTACTGTAAAATCTTTTTGGAGGTGAAGGCAATGCCGGGCTGAAGGACTGCCCGGGAGCCAATGATCATGGCTACCACCATCCCGGCTAGGATGGCAAAGACGGGACCTCCGATCACGGGGAAGGCGTGGCCCAGAAACCAGCAGGGAATTGCCAGAAGCAGGCAGACCAAAAGGCCGGGGAGCGTTTTTTTCAAGTGTTCCATAGGAATTCTCTCTCTTTCACTGTATTTTTTCTTTGACCGGTCTTGATTATAAACCAGTTCAACGATAAAATAAAATGAAGAATTGTTATTTAACTATAAGTTGATATAATAGGTGATTGCGATGTTAGATCCCCGTTGGAACACGTTTTTGGTGCTGTGCGAGACCATGAATTACACCCGGGCGGCTGAGCGGCTGTGCCTGACCCAACCCGCGGTGACCCACCACATCCACTACCTGGAGGAGCACTACGGCTGTCGGCTGTTTTCCTACGAGGGCAAGGTGCTTCGTCTGACCGAGGCAGGCCTGCGTCTGCGGGAGTTTACCTGCTCCATGGCCTATAACAGCCAGAAGATCGAGGAAGCCATGGCGGAGGACGCCCCCATCTCCCTGCGGGTGGGAACCTCCAAGACCATCGGCGAATACGTGGTGGCCCCCAAGGTGGAACACTTTCTTCGGGCCCACCCAGAGGCTAATTTCTCTCTGCTGGTGGACAATACTCAGGTGCTGCTCCGGGCGCTGGAGGAGGGACAGCTGGACTTTGTGCTGGTGGAGGGCTTTTTTGAACGCAGCCGGTATGAGACGCAGCTATTCCGGCGGGAGGCATTCTTTGGTGTCTGTACGCCCGGACACCGACTGGCAGGCCGCAGCGTGTCTGTGGATGAACTGCGGGGAGAACGGCTTATTTTGCGGGAAGTGGGATCCGGAACCCGGGCCATTTTTGAAGATGCCCTGCGCCGCCTGAACTGCACGCTGGACAGCTTTGAGAGTGTGGTGACGATCAGTGAGTTTGAGGCCATCAAATCTCTGGTAGCCGATGGCCTTGGCATCTCCTTCCTGTATGCGCCAGTGGTGGAAAAGGAGCTTGCCCAAGGAAAACTGGCCCGCTTTGAATTGGCTGACGCACCTATGAGCGGAGCCTTCTATTTTGCCTGCCTGAAGGACAACCTGTTTTCCGGAGTATGGGCGGAGTGGCTGCAATAGAGTTGTGTCGAAAAAAGAAGGACACGACGAAAGTCGTGTCCTTCTTTTGAAAATCGGTGAACCGTTTTAAGAATGCCACTCAGAGATGTGCCCTAACCTAAATTTCCCCAGCACAAGGGGGTATAATTTGCAAAGGAGGAGCAAGGGAGTGGACAAATGATGCTTTTTTACACATAAGCATAAAAAACGTCGGAGCAAAGCTTGCTTTGCTCCGACGTAGAACATCGCAACACTATTGATACCGCAAAGAAACCGGGGCCCTGCACAGCGGGGCGGCGCTTTTGCGCCGTACAAGGTTTTTGGGCCAATGGCCCAAAACCTTGGCGGAGGGCGAATTTATTTCACCCGAGCATTTGAATGACCGAAGGGTGGAGCCGTCCTATGGGCGGCGGAACCCAAAAAGAAGGACACGACAAAGTCGTGTCCTTCTTTTTGGTGACCCAGCGGAGATTCGAACTCCGGACACCCTGCTTAAAAGGCAGGTGCTCTGCCGACTGAGCTACTGGGTCATGAAATCAATCAAACGAAAAACAGGACTGCCTCCGCAACTGCCGGACCAGAAAACACAGAAAAAAGTGGCAGGGATGGCTGGACTCGAACCAGCGAGTGAGGGAGTCAAAGTCCCTTGCCTTACCACTTGGCTACACCCCTATGTGATAGCTGGAAGCTGAGTCACAGCGAAAAAATGGGAAGGGCCGGAGCCGAAGCTCCGGCCCAAACGCCATTTGATATGGGGTGGGTAAAG